>CAXMQD010000419.1:0-3981 GCA_964194965.1 uncultured Acidimicrobiia bacterium
CCTGGACAAGAAGAACCGCCTGATCGCCGACGAGCTGCAACAGAGTGGCACGGTCGACCACACGCCGGTCTATCCGCGCGAGGTGATCAAGCGTGCGCTCGAACTCGGCGCATCGGCGCTGATCCTGGTGCACAACCACCCCTCCGGCGACACCACGCCGTCCCAGGCCGATATCGAGATGACCCGCGAGGTCCAGGAGGCCGCCGCCAAACTCGGCATCTCGGTCCACGACCACATCGTGATAAGCAAAACCGGCCACAACTCCTTCAAGTCGCTCGGCCTGCTCTGAAACGGCCTGCGCCGAGGCCGGGCACCCGTGGCTGGGCGCCCGTGGCTGGGCGCTGCCCTGCCCGGGTTGGGCGTTATGCCAAAGGTCCAGAATATTGTCCCGGCGCCGCCACGCGGCACCGCGGGCAGTGTCTCGGCCTGAAAGCGGCCACGGCGGGGCCGCCCGTTCCGAGCGAAAAGCGGGCACTCGGTCATTGGGGCCGCCCTTCCCCTTGACCGCCATGGACGCGCCCGTCCGCGAGCCCTAAAGTCCGGCGAACGCGAAGGCTGGTGGAGGGAGCTCCCGTGAGCGGCGGCACCACGCGGCGCCTGGCCCGATGCCACAACATCGACGACTTGCGGCGGGCGGCCAAGCGCCGGCTGCCCTATCCGGTATTCGATTTCCTCGACGGCGGCGCCGAGGACGAGCGGACCCTGCGCCGCAACCGGACCGGCTTCGACCGCTACCTACTGGCGCCGCGAATGTTGCGGGACGTTTCCCAGATCGACACCGCGACCACGGTGCTCGGCGCGCCGAGCGCGTTACCGCTGATCGTCGCTCCGACCGGGCTGCCGGCCCTGTTTCATCACAGCGGCGAGGACGCCCTGGTGCCGGCGGCGGCGGGCCACGGCACCATTTTCACGACCTCCAACATGGCCAGCCGCTCGATCGAAGAGGTCGCGGCGCTGAGCGAGGGACCGAAATGGTTCCAACTCTACCTGTGGAAGGACCGCGCCATTATCGAAGACTTCGTGGCGCGCTGCCGGTCCGCGGGTTATGACGCGCTCTGCGTGACCGTGGACCTGCCGATAACGGGAAATCGCGAGCGCGACCTACGCAACCGCCTGAGCTTCCCGGTTCGGCCGACGCTGGGCGGCCTGGCCGACATCCTGCGCAAGCCGGGTTGGCTGTGGAATTTCAAGACCCGGCGCGCGCCGCTGCCGGCCAATCTCGCGGGCCACGTTTCGAGCACCGATATGGGCGAGCTGTCGCGCTTTACCCAAGACCAACTTTCCCAGGCGATGACCTGGGACACCGCCGCTTGGCTGCGCGAGATTTGGCCGGGCAAGCTGGCAATCAAGGGCGTGTTGCGCGCCGACGATGCCAAGCGCGCGGTCGCGGCCGGCTTCGACGGCATCGTGGTTTCCAACCACGGCGGCCGCCAACTGGACCAGGCACCGGCGGCCATCGAGGTGCTGGAGGAAATCGTGGCGGCGGTCGAGGGCAGGGCCGAGGTGATCCTCGACGGCGGCGTCCGGCGCGGCACCGACGTGCTCAAGGCGCTCGCGCTCGGGGCCACGGCCTGCATGGCCGGACGGCCGTTCCTCTATGGCCTGGCCGCCGGCGGACGCGAGGGCGTGGAGCGCGCCTTCGAAATCCTGGCGGGCGAGATTCGCCGCGACATGATGCTGGCCGGCTGCCCGAACCTCGCGAGCCTCGACCCCGGCCTGCTGCGCCGGGCGGATTGAAAATCGATTACCTTTGCGTGCCGAGCCGCGTCAGCGCCGCTTCCGAAGGCGCGAACCAGTAGGACCCGGTCGTGGGCCGCGAAAACTCCGTCAGCCGGTCGCGCAGTCCGTCCTCCGAAACGCCGAACATGCGGCGCAGCTGGACCTCGAAGCGCGGCAGTTCGCGGGCGAAGGCCAGAAAATAAAGGCCGTGTTCGGTGGCGCCGCCGAAAGGCGTGCTGCGCCGATAGATCTGCTGCGCCACGCCGTCGACTTTCACGTCGGTGCGCGAAACGTGGGAGGTGGCGGGCATGGCGGCGCCCTCGAGTTCGATGCTGTCCACCTTGGTGCGGCCGATCACGCGCTCCTGCTCTGGGATCGGCAGCGCGCGGAAGGCCTCCAGGTCGTGGACCCATTTCTGGCTCAGCACGAAGGCCCCGCCGGCGCCGGGCCGACCTTGCGGCACCAGGGCGGCTTCCAGCCGATCCGCGTCCTTTGGATTCGCCGTGCCGTCGATGAAGCCGGTGAGGTCGCGGGAGTCCTGATAAGTGAAACCCGTCAGGTCCAGCTCCAGGCTCCCGGCCGCGCCGATGGCTCGGTGGGTCGCGAGGGCGCGATCCAGGACATCGTCTCTCCCGCCACCCTGAACCCAGAACAGCAGGTCGCGTTGGGTCGCGGGCGCAAGAGGGCCGCCGGCGCCCCCGATCGCGGCAAAGTCGCGCAAGCCCTCGGGCATTTCGCCGGGCGCGATCTCACGCCAGAGCCGCGCTCCGAAGGCGACCACCGTCTCCGTGCCACCACCAGACCGTTCACGCGCCGCGGCCACCGCCTTTGCGATCGAATCGCCTGGCGTGCCGGGAAGTAACGCGTATTCGAGAAAATGGTGGTGGCGGCGCCCTTCCCGAAAAATGCCCGACTGCGGTTCGCTCATCCTGCCCTGTCCTCCGATGAGGCGCCGGTGCGCGCGCCGTGAACATGCCACAAACGGCCCGCGCCGGACAGCCACCAATCCGGCGCGGATCGGCCACGTGCGATTGGCCCGCGACCGATCCGCCCAGGGGGTGTTGACCCAAGGGGGTGTTGACTCTGCGCGCCGCCTCGGCATGTTTGGCCTCCTGGAGCATCGGCGCGAGTCGCGCCGCCTGCGCCCGTCCGACCCCACGAGGCCTTCATGATTCCGCGCTATAGCCGGCCCGAAATGGTCCGCATTTGGGAGCCCGAGAACCGCTTCCGCATCTGGTTCGAGATCGAGGCCCATGCCTGCGACGCCCAGGCCGCGCTCGGGGTGATCCCCAAGGAAGCCGCCAAGGCCGTCTGGGACAAGGGCGCCTTCGAGGTCGCGCGCATCGACGAGATCGAGCGCGAGACCCACCACGACGTGATCGCCTTCCTGACCAACCTGGCCGAACACGTCGGCGAGCCGGCGCGCTTCGTGCACCAGGGCATGACCTCCTCCGACGTGCTCGACACCTGCCTGGCGGTGCAGTTGGCCCAAGCCAGCGATCTGCTGCTGGCCGAGCTCGACCGCCTGTTGGCGGCGCTTCGGAGCCGCGCGCTGGAGCACAAGGACACCCTCTGCCTGGGCCGCAGCCACGGCATCCACGCCGAGCCGACCACCTTCGGGCTCAAGCTGGCCGGGCACTTCGCCGCCTTCCAACGCGGCCGCGAGCGGCTGGTGCGGGCACGCGCCGAGATCGCGACCTGCGCCATTTCGGGCGCGGTCGGCACCTTCGCCAACATCGATCCCGCGGTCGAACGCCACGTCGCCGAGAAGATGGGCCTGACGGTCGAGCCGATTTCGACCCAGGTGATCCCGCGCGACCGCCACGCCGCCTTCTTCGCGACGCTCGGCGTGATCGCGAGCTCGATCGAGAACCTGGCCACCGAGGTCCGCCACCTGCAGCGCAGCGAGGTGCGCGAGGCGGCGGAGTATTTCGCGCCGGGTCAGAAGGGCTCCTCGGCCATGCCCCACAAGCGCAACCCGATCCTGACCGAAAACTTGACCGGGCTCGCGCGCGTGGTCCGCGCCGCCGTCGTGCCCGCGCTGGAGAACGTGGCGCTGTGGCACGAGCGCGACATCTCTCATTCCTCGGTCGAGCGGGTGTTCGGCCCGGACGCCACCATCACGCTGCACTTCGCGCTCGGCCGCCTGGCCGGGGTGGTGGAGAAGCTGCTGGTCTATCCCGAGGCCATGCGGGCCAACCTGGACAAGCTCGGCGGGCTGATCCACTCCCAGTCCGTCCTGTTGGCGCTGACCCAGGCCGG
>CAXMQD010000420.1:0-7403 GCA_964194965.1 uncultured Acidimicrobiia bacterium
TCCTCGATGGAATAGATGTCGTGGTGCGGCGGCGGCGATATCAACATCACCCCGGGCGTCGAGTGGCGCAGACGCGCGATCATCTCGGTGACCTTGAAGCCGGGCAACTGGCCGCCCTCGCCGGGCTTGGCGCCCTGGGCGACCTTGATCTCCAACTCGCGGCATTTGTTGAGGTATTCGGCTGTGACCCCGAAACGGCCCGAGGCGACCTGCTTAATCGCCGAATTCTCGTTATCGCCGTTGGCGCGCGGCACGTAGCGTTCCGGGTCCTCGCCGCCCTCGCCGGAATCCGACTTGGCGCCGATCCGGTTCATGGCAATGTTGAGGGTGCCGTGAGCCTCGGGGCCGAGCGCGCCGAGCGACATGCCCGGGGTGATGAAACGCTTGCGGATCTCGGTGATCGATTCGACCTCCTCGATCGGCACCGGGACGATGCCTTCGCTCTTGAAGCCGAGCAGGTCGCGCAGGTGGGTCGGCGCCGCGCCCGGCGCGCCGGCGCCGGCGATTTTGTAGATCGTCTGGGTGAACAGCCGGTAGGTCGAGTAGGAGTCGGTCGCCACCGCCCGTTGCAGGGTGTGGATCAACCCGGCCTCCCAGGAATGGTGCTCGCCGCCCTGGCGATAGCGGTAGAAGCCGCCGACCGGCAGCGCGACGAAGTCCGAACTCCAGGCCCGGGCGTGCAGGTCGAGCAGTTTCCGCTGGATGCCGGTCAGGCCGATCCCGGAGATGCGGCTCGGCATGCCGGGGAAGTACTCGTCGACCAGTGTGCGCGACAGGCCAAGCGCCTCGAAATTGTAACCGCCGCGGTAGGACGACAGGACCGAGATACCCATCTTGGACATGACCTTGAGCAGGCCGTCGTCGATCGCCTTCTTGTAGGCTCGGATGCAATCCTCCAGGGGGACCTCGCCGAACAGCCCACGGCGCCGGCGGTCGGCGATGGATTCCTGGGCCAGGTAGGCGTTCACCGTGGTCGCGCCGACGCCGATCAAGACCGCGAAGTAGTGTACGTCCAGGCACTCGCCACTACGCAGGTTGATCGATGCGAAAGTCCTCAGGTTCTGGCGCATCAGATGGGAGTGCACCGCGCCGGTGGCCAGGATCATGGGGATCGGCGCGCGGTTTTCGTCCATGTTCTCGTCGGTCAATACCAGGTGCTCGCAGCCCTGGCGCACCGCCATCTCCGCCTCGTGGCGGATGCGCTCGAGGGCGTCGCGCAGCGCATGCTCGGCGGGGCCCGGCTCGGCCTCCGAATCGTCACCAGTCTCGCTCGTGGTCTCAAAGGTGCAATCGATAGCGGCCGCGGTTTCGCCCATGTAAGTCTGCATTGCCGCGAACTCGGCGTTGGAAAGCACCGGCGAATCCAGCAGCAGCATGCGGCATTGGGCCTCGTCCTCGGCCAGGACGTTGCCCAGGTTGCCGAGCCGGGTTTTGAGCGTCATGACCCGGCGCTCGCGCAGTGAATCGATCGGCGGGTTGGTGACCTGGCTGAAGTTCTGGCGATAGAAGTGGTGCAAGCCGCGGTAATGATCGGAGAGCACCGCAAGCGGCGTGTCGTCGCCCATGGAGCCGATCGGCTCCTTGGCGTCCTCGACCATGGGATGGAGAATCAGCTCCAGGTCCTCCATGGTCATGCCGAAGGTGAGCTGGCGGCGGCGCAGCTCGTCGCGTTCGTAGAAGCTCGGTTCGCCGTGATCGGGCCGGATCAGGTCGTCGATCTGGGTGGTATGGCGGATCCACTGGCCGAAGGGGCGCTCGGCGGCCATGCGGTCCTTGATTTCGGCGTCGTGGTAGAGTTTGCCTTCTTCCAGGTCGACGGCGATCATCTGGCCGGGCCCGAGGCGGCCCTTCTCCACGATCTGGCCCTCGTCCAGACGCACCATGCCGGTTTCCGAGCCGGCGAACAGCAGCCCATCGCGAGTGATCGTGTAGCGCAACGGTCTGAGGCCGTTGCGGTCCATGCCGGCGATCGCCCAGCGCCCGCCGTAGGCGCAGATCGCCGCCGGACCGTCCCAGGGTTCCATGACCGCGTTGCAGTAGTTGTAAAGGTCCTTGTGGGCCTCGGGGATCGAGCTGTCGTCGCGCCAGGCCTCGGGAATCATCAAGGTCTTGGCCATGGGCAGGTCGCGGCCCGAGCGCACCATGAGCTCGCACACCGCATCGAGCGCCGCCGAGTCCGAGGCGCCCGGCTGCACCACCGGCTTGAGGTCCTCCATGGTGTCCTCGAAAGCGGGCGCGGCGAGCCGGCATTCGTGCGCCTTCATCCAGTTGACGTTGCCCTGCAGGGTGTTGATCTCGCCGTTGTGGGCGAGCACCCGGAACGGCTGCGCCAGGCGCCAGGTCGGAAAGGTGTTGGTCGAGTAGCGTTGATGAAATATCGCGAAACTCGAAGCGAAGCGCTCGTCGAGCAGGTCCGGATAAAACGCCGACAGCTGTTCGGCCAAGAACATTCCTTTGTAGATGACCGAGCGGCACGACAGCGAGCAGATGTAGAAGTCCTGGATCGACTCGGCCTCGGCGGCGCGCTCGATGCGCCGGCGGATCACGTAGAGGTCGATCTCGAATTGCCGATTGCTGCTGCCGAGCGTGTTGGCGATCATGATCTGTTCGATCTCGGGGCGCGCGTGCTCGGCCTTCTCGCCGATCACCTCGGTGTTGACCGGCACTTGGCGCCAGCCGTAAATCGTGTAGCCGAAATTCAGAATCTCGCGCTCGACCAGAACCCGGCAGCGTTCCTGGGCGGCGAGGTCGGTGCGCGGCAGGAAAATCATGCCCACCGCGATCCGGCCCAGGTCCGGGGCATGGCCGGTACGCGCCACGTGTTCGCGGAAGAAGTTCTGCGGGATCTCGACGTGCATGCCGGCGCCGTCGCCGGTCATGCCGTCGGCGTCGACCGCGCCGCGGTGCCAGACCGCCTTGAGCGCGGCGATACCGGCCTCGACCACTTCGCGCCGCGGCTTGCCGTCGATCGAGGCGACCAGGCCGACGCCACAGGCGTCGTGCTCGTCGCGCGGGTCGTAGAGCCCTTGGCGTGCGAGCCGCGCGAGCGCGGCACGGCGGGCAGTTTCATCGGTCATATCGCTCACCTCAATCTGGCTCGTTATGCCACGGCCCGGGGCGTGGACGTGGCGCCGGCGGACAGCTCGGCCTGGATGTAGCGATCGATCTGCTCGGCCGCGTCGCGCCCATCGCGGATCGCCCAGACAACCAGCGAGGCGCCGCGCACGATATCGCCGGCGGCGAATACGCCCGCCATGCCGCTCATCATGCTGCGATGGTCGATCTTGATGGTGCCCCAGCGGGTCAGGGTCAGCTCGCCGGTGCCGAACATGCCCGGCAGGTCGTCGGGATCGAAGCCGAGCGCCTTGATCGCCATATCGGCCTCGACGGTGAAGCTGGAGCCCTCGATCGGTTGCGGGGTATGGCGGCCGGTGGCGTCGGGCACGCCAAGATGCATTCTAAGCGCACGCACCGCCTCGATCTTGTCCTCGCCGAGGAAGGCCTCGGGCGCGGACAGCCAGACGAATTCGACGCCCTCCTCCTCCGCGTGACTGACTTCGCGCTGGGAACCGGGCATGTTCTGGCGGTCGCGCCGGTACAGGCACTTGACCGAGCGCGCGCCCTGGCGCACCGCGGTGCGCACGCAGTCCATCGCGGTGTCGCCGCCGCCGATCACCACCACGTTCTTGCCGGCCGCATCGAGGGTGCCGTCGTCGAAGGCGGGCACCGGATCGCCCAGGCCCTTGCGGTTGGCCGCGATCAGATAGTCGAGCGCCGCTTGCACGCCGGGCAGGCCGACGCCGGGCGCCTTGAGATCGCGCTCCGTGTAGACGCCGATGGCGATCAACACTGCGTCATGGCGCGCGCGCAGTTCCTCGAAAGCGACGTCGCGGCCGACCTCGCAGTTCAAGTGGAAGGTCACGCCGGACGCGCGCAGCAGCTCGGCCCGGCGCGCCACCACATCCTTCTCCAACTTGAAGTTCGGGATGCCGTAGACCAGCAGCCCGCCGATCCGGTCGTAACGATCGTAGACGTGAACCTGATAGCCCTTGCGCCGCAGCTGCTCGGCGGCGGCCAGGCCGCCCGGCCCGGCGCCGATGATGCCGACCGACTGCGCGCGCTCGACCCGCGGCGCCGCCGGCTTGACCCAGCCGTTCTGCCAGGCGGCCTCGGTGATGTACTTTTCGATCGCGCCGATGGTCACGGTGCCGTGGCCGGCTTGCTCGATCACGCAGTTGCCCTCGCAAAGCCGGTCCTGGGGGCAGATACGGCCGCAAATCTCCGGAAAGTTGTTGGTCGCCTGGGAGATCTCGTAAGCCTCCTCCAGGCGACCCTCGGCCGCCAGCATCAGCCAGTCCGGGATGTTGTTGTGCACCGGGCAGTGGACCTGGCAGAACGGCACCCCGCATTGCGAGCAGCGGCTGGCCTGGTCGGCGGCCTGCGCGGCGCCGAACTCCCCATAGATTTCCTCGAAGTCCTCGCGCCGCGCCTCGGCGCCACGCTTGTTCGGCGGGCGCGAGCCGTGCTCGATGAATTTGAGCATCCGATTCGGCATGGGCGGCTTTTCCTCGCGTCGGGCCGCCGGTGGCCTTGCGCGACAATGCGCACGCCGCTGGCGGGATTTGCTGGTCTGTCGTGCCTGGCCTCCGGCGCCTGGAGACGCAGGCCCCTCACGAGTGAACTCACACAACTAGGTCACAACTTCTGTCTTAAATTATAATTGAGATCGCGGCGATACGCAAGAACCCGCCAAGCGCAGGTCAATTAACGATAATATAGGACCATTTCGAGACTAATACCGCCCAAGAGAATCCGGCCTGGGCGAATCCGAAAGTGAGGTGTTATAAGCCGGGCGGCAAAAATTGCGCCGCTTCCCGGGGGAATTTGTGGTCCCGAGCTATCGGCCCGCCGGGGGGTCACTGCGTAAGGATGTCGACTTGCCGCTGCTTCACATCATCATTCTCGCTGTGGTCCAAGGCATCACCGAGTTCCTGCCGATTAGTTCGTCTGGCCACTTGGTGATGACCTGGGAGCTGTTCGACCGATCCGGCTGGCAGGTGCCGGAGAACACCCAGAGCGAACGCCTGGTCCTGGACGTCGCGGTGCACGTCGGCACCCTGCTCGCGGTGTGTCTGTACTTCTGGCGCGACATCGCCCAGATCGTGTTGGGGTTGGCCCGGCTGCTGACCGGGCAGATGAACCCCGGCGCTCGCCTCGCCTTTCACGTGATTCTCGGCAGCATCCCGATATTTGTGGTCGGCTTTCTGTTCAAGGATACGATCACCGAGACCCTGCGTGACGTCAGGATCGTGGCCTGGGCGACCATCGGCTTCGCGGTCCTGTTGTGGTTGGCCGACCGCTTCGGTCTCACGGTGCGCCGGGTCGAGCATTTGGGCGCGGCCGGTGCCGTGTTCATCGGCCTGGCCCAGGTCCTTGCATTCATCCCCGGCACCAGCCGCGCCGGCATCACCATGACGGCGGCCCGTATCCTCGGCTTCGAACGGCCCGAGGCGGCGCGCTTTTCGCTGCTGCTCGCGATCCCGGCGATCCTCGGCGCCGGTGCGCTGGCCGGCGTGGATCTCTACGAGAGCGGCGACCTGCGCCTCGGCCTCGATGCCGTCGTTGCCGCCGCGATCTCCTTTGCCGTGGCGTTCCTGGCGATCACGCTGATGGTTAGCTGGCTGCGCCGGGCCGGTTTCCTACCCTTCGTGATCTACCGCCTGTTGGTCGGCGCCGCGCTGCTGATCTGGATCGCCTGAGGGGTTTTCAGTCGGTCGATATCCGTTCTCGGCGCTACTTCTTGCCGATCAGGATGGTGGCGCCGTTTTCACTAGTCTGCTCGCTATGAAGCGTCCCGGCGGCGAGTTTGCAGGTCTCCCCCGGCTGGTGGGTCACGGCGCCGTCCTCGGTGGCCAGAGTGAACTCTCCGCTAACCACCAAGACAAAAGCCGAAAAATCGTGGGTGTGCATGTCGTTGACCAAGTTCGGTTCGAATTCGACCGATTGGGCCTCGCCATAGCCCTGTTCCTGGAGTTGCCTCCTGAATTGCGCTTCGTTCATGTCCATCCTCTTCGGTTCATGGCCAAGCGATCCGATCTAGCCATCAGGGGTCCGGCCGAAACGGCCGCTCGGCCGGTAACGATCCAAGTAGGTCGGCAGGATGATCTCGGCCGCGGTCGGCGCGATTCCCAGATCGGCGAGGGTCAGCGCGCCTTCCGCCACCACGTTGTCGTGGCGCAGCATGCGGACCTGGTCGCGGGTCAGCGGCGGCACCGGCAGCAGTTCGAAGAATATCGCCTGCAGCTCGGCCATCGCGAAGGGCCACGGCACCAGCAGGCGGCGGCGGTGAATCTGCCGCAGCAGCAGTTCCATGAGTTCTTTGAATGTGTAGACATGAGGCCCGCCGAGCTCATAGGTCCGGCCGGCGCAAGCCGGATCGCTCACCGACTTGGCGATCGCATCGGCCACGTCGCCGACGTAGACCGTCTGGAACCGGGTCCCGCCGCCGCCGATCAGGGGCAATACCGGGGAAATTCGGGCCATCTCGGCAAAGCGGTTGAAGAAGCCGTCCTCCGGCCCGAACACCACGCTGGGGCGCAGGATGACGGCGTCCGGACAGGCGGTCCGAACCGCGGCCTCGCCCGCGCCTTTCGAGCGCGCGTAGTCGGCCGTGCTGTGATGGTCGGCGCCGATGGCGGAAACCTGGACCAGGCGCCCGACCCCGGCCGCGGCCGAGGCGGCGGCCACCGTTTGGGCACCACGGTCGTGTACGGCGGCGAAGGTCTGGTGCCGGCGCTCGTAAAGGATGCCGACCAGATTGATGACCGCGTCGGCGCCGGCGACCGCCGACTCGACCGCGATCTGGTCCTGGATCGGCGCCCGGATCGGGGTGATCTGCCCGACGTCCCCCATCGGCTTGAGGAAGCCGGCGCGCGACGGGCGTCGCACCGCCACCCGGACGATCCAACCCTGCCGGGCGAGGCGGCCGATGAGATGACGGCCGATGAATCCGGACCCGCCGAAGACTGTCACCACGCGCTCGGCCATTGGCTCGTCCCGGTCTCGTTAACACCTTCCCGCTATATACAAGGGACGGACCGGGCGGGACAGCCCGAATTCGGCGGTGGGATACCGGGCGCAATGCCTTGACAGGACTCCGGCCCTGGCGAGAATGCGCCCGGCCTTGGCGGCGCATCCGAGTCGCCGCCGGCGGCGGCCAGGCCCAATGAGGACAGACGTTATGGGGCGAAAAGCCTTGCAACACCACCTGCATCACGACGACCTGCCGGCCGGTCTCGACTTCGGCCAAAGCGTCGCGGTGGACAGCGAGACCATGGGTCTCGATCCGCTGCGCGACCGCCTGTGCCTGATCCAGCTATCCGCCGGCGACGGGGTCTGCCACC
>CAXMQD010000421.1:0-16374 GCA_964194965.1 uncultured Acidimicrobiia bacterium
CCTGCAGGCTGAGATGCATGTGCAGGCCGCTGCCGGCCTGGTCCAAGTAGGGCTTGGCCATGAAGCTCGCGCGCAGGCCGTGGCGCTGCGCGACGGCCTTCAAGGCGCGCTTGAACAGCACGCAGTGGTCGACCGCGAGCAGCGGGTCGTCGACGTGGTGCAGATTGATCTCGTATTGGCCCGGCGCGTACTCCGCGATCGTGGCGCCGACCGGGATGCCCTGGGCGGCACAGGCCTTGGCGACCTCGTCGAGCAGGGTATCGAAAGCCGCGATCTCGGCCATGCCGTAGACCTGGGTGCCGGTATCGCGCGCGCCGGTCAGCGGTGAATTCGGCGGCTGCGGCGCGCCGCCCGCGCTGCGCTCCGGATCGATCAGGTAGAACTCGAGCTCCATCGCCACCACCGGGGTGAGCTGGAGCTCGGCGAAGCGCGCGGCGATCCGGGCCAGGATATTGCGCGGTTCAAAGGGGTAGGGCTCGTCATCCGCGGTGACCAAGGTGGTCATGAGCTGGCAACTCGGCCGCGCTGCCCAGGGCACCGGCACGAGCGAGCCCGGCACCACCCGCACCGCGGCATCCGGGTCGCCGTCGGTGAAGCCGATGCCGCCAGGATCGTGGCTCGCGCCCATGGTGTCGAGCAGGTAGACCGAGGCCGGCATGGCGACCTCGCCGCCGTAGAGCTTACCCAGATAGCCGACCGGATAGCGCTTGCCGCGCAGAATGCCCGACAAATCGGCGAAAATCGCATCGACCGATTCGATTTCCGGATGAGCCTCCAGGAAGTCTTGTGCTTCTTTGGGCAGCTTGGCGGGCAGTTTGCTCATGACTTTACTAGGCCCACGGTTCGGTTAACAAAATGAAACCGGGCTCGCGGCCGACTTAGCCGATCTCGGCGACGGCGTCGACCTCGACCGCGACGCCGAGCGGCAGGGCACCGGCGGAGACCGCGGCGCGGCTGTGTCTGCCCGCATCGCCGAACACCGCGACCATGAGGTCGGAGGCGCCGTTGATCACCTTGGGTTGGTCGGTGAACTCGGGCGTCGAGTTGACGAACCCGCCTAGCTTCACGATGCGCCGGACCCGGTCCAGATCGCCGCCGCAGGCCGCCTTGAGCTGGGCGATGATATTGATGGCGCAGATGCGTGCCGCCTCCAGGCCCTCTTCGACCGAGAACTCGGCCCCGACTTTGCCCTGGAACTTGAACGCGCCGTCGACCAGCGGCACCTGGCCGGAGACGAAGACCAGGTTGCCGCTGCGCACGTAACCCACGTAGTTGGCGACCGCCGCCGCGGCCTCCGGCACCTCGATGCCCAGTTCCGCCAGGCGCGCGTCAACCTCTCCGGCCATGTCATGTTCCCCTTCAGACTCATTGATTCCATTCGATAATTGCGCGCGAGCATAACCCCAGGCAAGAGGCCGGGCAAGCGGTGCGGCCTTGGCAGGACCTGCCGTAATAGTCTTGAATGGGGCGCGCGGGGTTCCAGGAAACGGGAGACGGTCATGGGGCGACGGGTCGCGGCGCTGTTCCTGCTGATGGTTGTGGCGGTCACGGCCCCAATGGCGCCCCCCGTGGCGTCGGTGGTGGCACCGGCGGTGGCGGGCGAATCGGTCGACCTCGAGCTGGTCCTACTGGTCGATGCCTCGCGCTCCATCGACGACGGCGAGCTCAGATTTCAGCGCGAGGGCTACGCCGTCGCCATCACCCACCCCGAGGTTCTGGGCGCGATCTCCCATGGTTTTCTGCGCCGCATCGCGGTCGTCTTCGTGGAGTGGGCGGACGAGGCCTCCCAGGAGGTGGTCGTGCCCTGGACCGTGATCGACGGCGAAGACAGCGCGCGGCGCTTCGCCAAGGCCATGCTCGCCGCCCCGCGCCAGGCCTTTGGGCCCAACGCCATCGGCCCGGCGCTCGCCGCGGGCCACGCGCTGATCGAGGGCAACGACATCGACGGCACCCGGCGGGTCATCGACTTCTCCGGCGACTCCTCCTGGGCCGGCGGCGGGATTCCGGTCGCGTTCGCGCGCCGGGCGGCGCTCGACGCCGGCATCGTGATCAACGG
Organism: uncultured Acidimicrobiia bacterium; assembly: GCA_964194965.1. Taxonomy (GTDB): domain Bacteria; phylum Pseudomonadota; class Alphaproteobacteria; order Kiloniellales; family J153; genus JACZVL01. The sequence goes on from CAXMQD010000421.1 coordinate 2,057, forward strand.
CCTCGCCGTTTTGTGCCGCGAATGCGAGAGCGGCCGGCCGGCCGACACCGACCTCGAAGGCGCCTTCGCCGCCACCATTATCGGTGGCCCCGGCAGCTTCGTGATCACCGCCGACGGCGGTGCCAGCTTCGCCAAGGCGGTGCGCCGCAAGCTGATCCTCGAAATCGCCGGGCTGCCGAATTCGGGCGGGCCGGGCCAGGTGGCCGTGCTCGGTCAATTCAGAAACTAATCACCGCTATTTTCCGGGGAGAGCCATGACGATCGCCGCCCTGACCATTGCCGAGGTCCAAGCCGACCATTACCGCATTCCGCTGCCGGTTACGCTTTCCGATTCGACCCACGGCGAAATCAGCCACTTCGAATTGATAACCCTGCGCCTGCGCGATGCCGAAGGCGCCGAGGGGCTCGGCTACACCTATACCGTGGGCGCGGGCGGTGCCGCCGTTCATGCCGTGCTCGCGCGCGACCTGGCGCCGCTCCTGGTAGGGCAGGAAGCGGACCGCATCGAGGCCTTGTGGGAGCGCATGTGGTGGGGGTTGCATTACGTCGGGCGCGGCGGCATCGCCAGCTTTGCCATCTCGGCCGTGGACACGGCGCTGTGGGACCTCAAGGCGCGCCGCCAGGACACGCCGCTGTGGCGGCTGCTCGGCGGTCACGACCCGAAGGTCCAGGCCTACGCGGGCGGGATCGACTTGCAGTTTCCCCTCGACCGGTTGTTGCGGCAGACCCGGGACAATCTGGATGCCGGGTTCCGGGCGATCAAGATGAAGGTCGGCCGGGACCGCTTGAGCGAGGACCTCGCTCGGGTCGCGGCCATGCGCGATTTGCTCGGCGCCGAGGTGCCGCTGATGGTCGATGCCAACATGCGCTGGAACGCGGACCAGGCGATCCGTGCCGCGCGCCGGCTCGCCGAGCACGACATCACCTGGCTCGAGGAACCCACCATCCCCGACGACATCGCCGGGCACGTCCGGATTCTGCGCGAGGGTGGGCTACCGATCGCGACCGGCGAGAACCTGCACACGATCTACGAATTCGAGCACATGATCGGCGCCGGCGGGGTCTCGTTCCCCGAGCCCGATCTGTCGAATTGCGGCGGGGTCACGGTCTGGCTCAAGGTCGCGCGCCTGGCCGAGGCCCACAACCTGCCGGTCACCTCCCACGGCGTCCACGACCTGCACGTCCAGCTCCTGGCCGCGGTGCCCAACAAGTCGTACCTGGAGGTCCACGGTTTCGGCCTGGAGCGTTTCATCGCCGAGCCGCTCCGTATCGAAGACGGCTGCGCCACCGCGCCCGAGCGCCCCGGCCACGGCGTCGAACTCGATTGGCGGGCGCTGGAGAGCTGTCGCGCCTGAGATTCGCGCGCCGTTCAGTCGGTCGTTGCCTGCGCCTCGCGCTTTCGCCGCAACTCCATGAAGGCGCGCAGAGCTTCGAAGTCGATCGGCAGGACCTGGCCCAGCCACAGGGCGAAATCGCCGTGGTCGGCAACGTCGTCGCCGGTCTCCGGATGCACCAGGACGTCGAGCCCGCCGCGGTTGAGCATCAGCCACGGCACGATCCGGGCAAACAGCGGAGTCGCGAAGTTGACCTGAAACATCGGCGTGGGGTGGGGGCCGCCGGCGGTCTCGCGCCACATGCCGAGCTCGACCTCGAATCGCGCGGCGAGCGCATCGCGCAGCTTCCGCGCCGCCACCGGGCCCGCGGCCTCGGCGTAGTAAATGTGGATGTGGTAGCCCGATATCTCGCCGGTTTCCATGGGTCGCTCCCGCTCTTGGGCGCGGATGATACCACCTTCCGCGCGGATATCAGCCCGCGCCGGGCGGCGCCGTCAGCGTCGTTCGCGCAGTATTTTTAGATCTTAGAATTATATAAAAATATCAACGTTTTATAACTCTATTCTTCCATATAACTTTGGGAATCTCTCCGCGCGGGGCGGATTTCTTCCGATCCCGCCAAGGCCCTCGGACCTTGGGGCGTTCCGCGAACCCGGCGCAGTGCAATTTTCGGTTTTCCCGAGTGCTTCGGAGCTTCAATATGGCGCGCCGCCCGGGCCTGCCGGGACCCGTGCCCAGGAGGTGACCGCCCGTGACCGAGCTACCCGACAACGAACCCTTCGCCGGCGTGTTTCCGATCGCGCCGACCCCGTTCACCGAGACCGGCGCCGTCGACCTCGAGGGGCAGCGCCGGGTCTTGGACTGCATGGTCGATCAGGGCGTCGACGGCATCTGCATCCTGGCCAACTACTCCGAGCAGTTCCTGCTCTCCGACGCCGAGCGGGACGACCTGCTCGCGCTTTGCCTCGGCCACCTGGCCGGCCGGGTCCCGGTCATCGTCACTTGCAGTCATTTCAGCACCGAGCTCGCGGCCGCCCGCGCCCGGGCCGCGGCCGAGGCCGGCGCCGCCATGGTGATGATGATGCCGCCTTATCACGGTGCCGCCCTGCGGGCCGGGGAGAACGGCATCTACGAGCACCTCGCGCGGGTCGCCGAGGCGGCCGGGATTCCGATCATGGTCCAGGCGCGCCCTTGAGCGGGGTCGCCCTCTCGGTGCCGTTCCTGGCGCGGCTCGCCCGCGAGCTGCCGTTGGTGCGCTACTTCAAGATCGAGATGCCCGGCACCGCGGACAAGCTGCGGGCGCTGATCGAGGCCGGCGGGGGCGCCATCGCCGGGCCCTTCGACGGCGAGGAGTCGATCACGCTGCTGGCCGATCTGGATGCCGGCGCGACCGGCACCATGCCCTCGGCGCTGTTGCCCGAGCTCATCAAACAAGTGCTGGAACACCACAGCGCTGGGCGGCGCGGCGAGGCCGTGGCGGCCTATGGGCGGATTCTGCCGCTGATCAACTTCGAGAACCGCCAGTGCGGACTGCGCGCGACCAAGACGGTGATGGCCGCGGGCGGGGTGATCGCGAGCGCCGCGGTGCGCCATCCCCTCGAACCGCTGCACCCGGCGACCGAGGTCGGCCTGCTGGAACTCGCCCGCGATCTCGACCCCGTGGCCCTGCGCTGGGGCAAGTGAGGGCAGGGGCGCGAGGGCAGGGGGCGCGCAAGCTCACGGCCACAGCCAATCGACCGCGCCCAGGAGCACGGCATAACGCGCGGTCTTGCCGATGGCGACCAGAAGCAAAAACGGCAGGAAGCGCACGCGGAGCACGCCGGCGGCGAGGGTCAGCGGGTCGCCGACCACCGGCACCCAGGCGAGCAGCAACGACCCCATGCCGTAGCGGCCGAACCAGGCGCTGGCGCGCTCCAGTTCCTTCGGCTTGACCGGGAACCACTTGCGGTCCCGCCAGTGCAGGCAGAACCGCCCCAGGCCCCAGTTGGCCACCGAGCCGAGCGTGTTGCCGAGGCTGGCCGCGAGCAGCAGCCCGGCCACCGGAAAGCCTCCGGAGACCTGCATGCCAACCAGCAGCGCCTCGGACGAGAACGGCACGATGGTGGCGGCGAGGAAGGCGGTCAGGAACAGGCCGAGGTAGGATTCGATTGCGGCCTCCTGGCCCGGCCGCGCGCATCTGGCTTAGGCCGCGCTCGCGCGGCGCAGCGGCCGAGCTCTTATCGCGCGAAGCCGTTGAACTGTGCCATGTGCACCGGACCGAGACCGGCCATGGCGGCCCGGACCTCGGCGCTCGGATCGCCGTAGACCGTGAAGCGGGTCGGGTTAACGCAGGCCAGGAAGCGCTCGGCAAACTTCTCGCCGAAGGTCTGCAGATGAATCATGGTCGCCGCCGAATCCACATAGCGTTCGTAGATATGGACGACCTTGCCATCTTCGCTGATAAACCACTCGTAGTGGCTGGCGCCGGGCTCGTTGGCCTGGGTCGCCTCGGACATTTCCTGGGCCAGCGCCTTGAAGGCGTCGAGTTGGCCGTCTTTGACGTCGAGCTCGATGACCCAATGAACCGCATCGCTCATGTTATGCCCCCATAATATTGTGTAACTTTTTGAAATCACGACGTTTCGACCGTGTCGTGACGAGCGTCTAAGGCCACAGCATATCAGGCGATGCGGGCGGGTGAAATCAGGTCTTTTTCAGCGAAACCTCAAGGGCCGGCGAGACTCCGTTGCCGGACTGGGCAGCGCGCCCGTCGGACGCACCGCGCCTCCCCGCTACGGTTTGACGGCGAGCAGCGAGATGCTCTTCACGCCGAACTTTTCGGTCGCGCCCAAGGCGTTGTCCGAGACGAAGGCATAGGCGTCGTTGTTCTCGACCCGCGTGACCTCAAGCCCGGCGGCTTCGATCTGGGCCCGGTAGTTGTCGACTTGCATGGCGCCGCAAATGCAGGCGGCCCAAAGATCCGCATTGCAGGAGATCGTTTCCGGGAGCTGGTGTTCGGATACGATGTCCGCGATGGCGAGCCGTCCACCGGATTTGAGGACCCGTGCGACCTCGGCAAACACCACGGCCTTGTCCGGTGACAGGTTGATGACGCCATTGCTGATCACCGCATCCACGGAGCCGTCTGCCAGCGGCAGATCCTCGATGTAACCCTGGTGGTAGGTCGCCTGGCCGAACCCGACCGTATCCCTCAGCGTCTCTGCCTTTTCGCGCTGTGCCTCGGTCATGTCGATGCCGACGACCGAGCCCTGGGGCCCGACCTTGAGCGCCGCCACAAAGGTGTCCGTGCCCGAGCCGCTGCCCAGATCGACAACGGTCTCGCCGGGCTTGAGGTCGGCGAGGTGGAAGTAATACCCGACGCCGGCGAAGGAGGCGATGGCCTCCTGCGGGATTCGGTCCAGGTCCTCGGGCGGGTAACCGAGGCGCTCGGTCAAGGCTCGTCCCATTTCGAAATGGAACTCACCGTCCGGGTCGCGGGCCACGCGGCTGTACATATCCTTGACCTGTCGTTCGAGGGAGTCTCGGTCCACCGACTGGTCCGCGGTTAGTTCTGTTGTCGACATGATTTTTTCCTTTCGCTATGGATAAAACGTTGAGTGAGTCAGGCCGCGACAGCCGAATTATCCTCCGAAGTCCAATATTGTGCTTGGAGGATATCTTTAGAAATGCTTGTGTTTTTGTGGCCATTTAGGAGGGCGTTCCGGGGCCGGGCAGACGGGTTGGGCAAAGGGGCCAGCAGGCGTTCAATCGACCAGGTGTCATGACCTATCATTTCGCAGATTGTGAGCTCGATCCCGACCGCCAGGAACTCCGCCGCGACGGCAGTCCCCGGCCCACCGAGCCGCAGGTTTTCGGTCTCATTGTCTTTCTGATCGAAAACCGGGACCGGGTGGTCTCCAAGGACGAGCTGATCGAGGCCGTCTGGGCCGGCCGGATCGTCTCCGATGCGGCGCTCAACAGCCGGATTTCCGCGGCCCGGCAGGCCATGGGCGACGATGGGCGGACCCAGGCCATCATCCGGACCATCGCGCGCCGGGGCTATCGCTTCGTCGCGGAGGTTGACGCCGGCGAGGCGATGCCACCGCAAGCCGGCCGGCCGCGCCCCGGCGCGGGTTCCGAATCCGCCTCGGCACCGGGCTCGGGCCCGGCCGCGGTTCACAAACCAACCCTGGCGGTTCTTCCGTTCGAGAACATCAGCGGCGAGCGGGACCAGTTCTATCTTGCCGACGGCATCACCGAAGACATCATCACCGCGCTTTCCAAGAACCGTTGGCTCTTGGTTCTCGCCCGCAACGCGACCATCGCCTTCCGCGATCGTCGACCGCCGGCTTCTGAAATTGCCGCGCAGCTCGGCGCCGACTATCTGCTCAGCGGCAGCGTGCGGCGTTCGGGCGAGCGGATTCGAATCTCGGTCGAGCTGGTCGACGGCGGATTGGGCAGCCATATCTGGGGCGAGCGGTACGACCGGCGCATGGACGACATCTTCGACCTCCAGGACGAGATAACCGAGACCATCGCGGCGCGGATCGAGCCGGAGCTGGCGACCGCCGAGCGGCGGCGCGTCAAACGCAAACCGCCGAAGAGTCTCGACGCATGGGACCACTACCTGCTCGGGCTGGCACAGTTCTATACCTTCGAGAAGGCGGGCAACGAGAAGGCCCAAGCGCTGTTTCGCCGCGCCATCGAACTCGACCCCGAGTTCGCCGAGGCTCAGGCCCGACTGGCCTTATCCATCGTTTTGAGCATGGTCTATTTCGACTCCGAGCCCAGGGCGAGCCTGCTAGACGAGGCCCTGGAGATCGCGCGCCGGGCGGTCGCGCTCGACGACCAGGACGCGGTCGGCCATTTCATTCTGGGGCGCGTGCATATCGCCCGGCGCGAATACCAAAAGGCGGTTCAGGAAATGGAGGCCTCGATCCGGCTCAATCCGTGCCTCGCGGTGACCTATTGCGGCCTCGGCGACGCGCTGACCTATACGGACCGCATCGACGACGCGCTGGTACAGTTCGAGCATGCCATACGGTTGAGTCCGCACGACCCGTATCGCTGGGGCTTCTATTCGTACCGCGCGCTTGCGCATTTGTTCCGGGGCGATCACGAGGCGGCGGTCGAATGGGCCGAGAAGGCGGTGGACACGCCGAACTCTCAGTATTGGTCCAATGCCCACCTGGTCGCCGCGCAGGGGTATCTGGACCGGCCCGAGGCAACGCGCGCCGCGGTTCAGGAGCTGCTCAGGCGCAAGCCGAACTTCACCTGCGAATTTGCCCGCAAGCATCTGTTTTATCGCCAGAGCGAGCAGCAGATCGAGGCCTATATCGAGGGTCTGCGCCGCGCCGGCATTTCGGACTAGACCGCGCCGAGAACCGCGGCGTGTGCCAACCTCTCCCTCGATGCGGGCCGGCGCCGCCCTAACCCTTGTGCAGCGAGACCCGGCGGCCGGCCCAATCCGGGATTGCCGCGGCCCGGGAGGCCTCGAGCGCCGCCCGAACCGACTCGGGCAGGACGGTGGTGCGTCCGGCCCGGGTGTCGTAGTGCAATCCCAGGCATTCGAAGGTCGCGCATTCGGTATCGCCGACCCGCAGGACGTGGCCGATGTGAATGCGCTTGGAGTCCGAGCCCAAGACCATGCTTGCCACCTCCAGGAGCGCCGGCGCACGCACCTCGTTGAGGTAGCGGACGTGGCTTTCGACCGTGTAGAGCGCGCAGCCGGTGCGCTCGAAGTAGTCGACTCCGATGCCGAAATGCTCCTGCAGCGCCCAGGAGGCGTTGCTGAACGGAACCAGATAGTAGGCCTCGTTCAAATGCCCGTAGGCGTCGAGCCAATCGTCTCGCAGAGGTTCGGTGTGAAGCTCGATCACGGTCCTTCTTATTGCTCAGACTGGCGGCACCCACCGACTTACGAACAGCCGCTGGTCGCGCCGCAGGTCGTGCATTTCATGCAGGTCCCGTTGCGCACCAGCGTGAAGTTGCCGCACTCGCCGCAGGAATCGCCCTCGAAGCCCTTCATGCGTGCCTCGCGCAAGCGCTCCAAGCGCAGATCGACCCGTCCGGCGACCTCACCTTGGACGACCGCGGTCTCGACGGCAATGGTTTCGGCGGCGACCATGGTGCCGGCGATCTCGTGGCTGACTCGCGATGATGTCGTTGCCCCTGAGGCGGCCGCGGCGGTTACTTTCGCCGCGCCGCTCTTTCCGCCGCCGCCATTCAGGACCAGGAACTGATTGCGCACGTAGCCCGTCGAGGCGACGAGGCGCACCGTTTCGGCCACGGTGTCGCGCTCCTCCCCGGGCAGATCGGCTTCGTTTGCGCCGCGGCCGAGGGAATCCGGCAGCAAGTCGGCGGGCTCGGCGTGGGCCAGGTCGTTGCGTCCCAGATAGGATATCGCGAGCTCGCGGAAGATATAATCGAGCACCGATGTGGCCATCTTTATGGCGTCGTTGCCCTCGACCATGCCCGAGGGCTCGAAGCGCGTGAAGGTGAAGGCCTCGACGTACTCCTCGAGCGGCACGCCGTATTGCATGCCGATCGAGATCGCGATAGCGAAGTTGTTCATCAGACTGCGGAAGGCGGCGCCTTCCTTGTGCATGTCGATGAAGATCTCGCCGAGCGTGCCGTCCACGTACTCGCCGGTGCGCAAATAAACTTTGTGGCCGCCGACGATGGCCTTCTGGGTGTAACCCTTGCGCCGCTGCGGTAGCCGCCGGCGCTCGGTGACGGTACGTTCGATGATCCGCTCGGCGACGATCTGGGCGCGCTGGGCGGCGGGCGCGGCGGCAATGCGCTCGGCCACGGTCTCGTCCCCAACCTCGTCGCCTGCCTCGTCGTCTGCCTCGTCGTACTCGAGCAGGCCCGAGCTGAGCGGTTGGGACAGCTTGGAGCCATCGCGATAGAGCGCGTTGGCCTTGAGGCCGAGGCGCCAGGACAGCATGTAGGCTTCCTTGCAGTCGTCGACGTCGGCGTCGCTGGGCATGTTGATGGTCTTCGAGATCGCGCCCGAAACGAACGGCTGGGCCACCGCCATCATGCAGATGTGACTCTCCACCGAGAGGCAGCGTTTGCCGTTGCGGCCGCACGGATTGGCGCAGTCGAACACCGGCAGATGCTCGGTTTTCAGGTTCGGCGCGCCCTCCAACATCATGGCGCCGCAGCAATAGGTGTTGGCCGCGTCGATCTCCGTCTTGGTGAAGCCGAGCGCTTTCAGCATGTCGAAGGAGACCTCGTTCAATTGCGCCGCGTCGATGCCCAGCGCCTTGGTGCAAAAGTCGGCGCCGAGGGTCCACTGGTTGAAGGCGAACTTGATGTCGAAAGCGCTGGCCAGGCTCGCCTCCAGCGCCTCTAGCGCGGCCTTGGTGAAGCCCTTCTCCTCGAGCCGCGCGTGGCAAATGCCGGGCGCGTCCTTGAGTGTGCCGTAGCCGACCGCGTAGCGGATAATCGCCTCGATTTGGGTCTCGGCGTATCCAAGCGTGCGCAGCGCTTCGGGCACCGTCCGGTTGATGATCTTGAAATAGCCGCCGCCGGCCAACTTCTTGAATTTGACGATCGCGAACTCCGGCTCGATGCCGGTGGTGTCGCAGTCCATGACCAGGCCGATGGTACCGGTCGGCGCGATCACGCTGACTTGAGCATTGCGGTAGCCATGCGCCTCGCCGAGCTCGAGCGCGCGGTCCCAGGCGCCCTTGGCGGCCTTGATCAGGACCCGCTCGGGGCAGGCCTCGGCGTCGAGCGGCACCGGCTTGACCGAAAGCCCCTCGTAGCCGGATTGCTCGCCATAAGCCGCGCGCCGGTGGTTTCGAATGACCCGGCCCATGGCCTCGGCGTTTTCGGCGTAGCCCGGAAAGGCCCCGAGCTCGGCGGCCATCTCGGCCGAAGCCGCGTAGGCGGCGCCGGTCATGACCGCGGTCAGCGCGCCGCAAAAAGCACGACCCTCCTCGGAGTCGTAGGATAGGCCGCGGGCCATCAGCAGCCCGCCGATGTTGGCGTAGCCCAGGCCGAGCGTGCGGAACTCGTAGGAGCGCTGGGCGATCTCACGCGAAGGAAATTGAGCCATCAGAACCGAAATCTCGAGCACGATGGTCCACAGGCGCACCGCGTGCTCGAAGGCCGGGGCGTCGAAGCCGCCGTCGTCGCGGCGGAACGCCATCAGGTTGAGCGATGCCAGATTGCAGGCGGTATCGTCGAGGAACATGTACTCCGAGCAGGGATTGGAGGCGTTGATCCGCCCGGTGTTCGGACAGGTGTGCCACTCGTTGATGGTGGTGTCGTACTGCATGCCCGGATCGGCGCAGGACCAGGCCGCGACCGCGATCTGCTCCCACAGATCGCGCGCCGGAATGGTCTTGGCGACCTTGCCGTCGGTGCGCTGGATCAAGTCCCAGTCGCGGTCGTTCTGCACCGCTTCGATGAATTCGTTGGGCACCCGCACCGAGTTGTTGGAGTTCTGTCCCGATACCGTGAGATAGGCCTCCGAATCCCAGTCGGTGTCGTAGGTCCGGAATTCGATCGAGGTGAAGCCCTGGCGCGCCAGCCGGATCACGCGCTGGACGTAGTTTTCCGGAATATCGGCACGGCGCGCGGCCTTGATCGCTTTTTTGAGCGAGGCGTTGCGCTTGGGATCGAAGGCCGCTTCGGGATCGGCCTCTTGGTCTCCGGCGTCGTCCGGCTGGCAGGCCTGCATGACCGCGTTCATGTGCCGGTTGCACGCCTTGGAACCGGCGACCAGGGCCGCCACCTTCTGTTCCTCGGTGACCTTCCAGTTGATGTAGTTTTCGATGTCCGGATGGTCGATATCGACACTGACCATCTTGGCGGCGCGCCGGGTGGTGCCGCCGGACTTGATGGCGCCGGCCGCGCGGTCGCCGATCTTGAGGAACGACATGAGCCCGGACGACTTACCGCCGCCCGACAGCGGCTCGTTTTCGCCGCGCAGGCACGAGAAGTTGGTGCCGGTGCCCGAGCCGTACTTGAACAGCCGTGCCTCGCGCATCCACAGATCCATGATGCCGCCGTCATTGACCAGGTCGTCGCTGACCGCCTGAATGAAGCAGGCGTGGGGCTGGGGTTTTTCGTAGGCCGAGGTCGAGCGCATCAGTTTACCGGTCTCGAAATCGACGTAGTGGTGACCCTGGCTCGGCCCGTCGATGCCGTAAGCCCAGTGCAATCCGGTGTTGAACCACTGCGGCGAGTTGGGCGCCGCCATCTGACGCGCCAGCATGAAGCGCAGCTCGTCGTGGAAGGCGCGGGCGTCGTCCTCGGTGTCGAAGTAGCCGCCCTTCCAGCCCCAGTAGGTCCAGGTTCCGGCCATGCGGTCGAAGACCTGCTTGGCGCTGGTTTCGCCGCCTTCCGGTTGGGCCGTCTGGCGCGCGCCCGTGTCTGAATCGGAGTCGGCGGGGACCGAACGCCACAGCCACGACGGCACGGTGTTTTCCTCGACTCGATTCTGCTTGGCGGGTACGCCGCGCTTGCGGAAATACTTCTGCGCGAGGACGTCGCAGGCGACCTGGCTCCAACCGGCCGGCACCTCGATGTCCTGGGCCTGAAACACGATCGAGCCATCCGGATTCCGGATTTCGCTCGAGGTCGAGCGAAACTCGATGTTCTGATAGACGTCCTTATTCGCATCCGTAAAACGGCGATCGACCCGCATGACCCTGCTGTTCCCTCTGACCTAGGTGTTGGTTTTGTTGCCCCACGCCCGAGGCGCCTGAAAATACGGCCTGTGTCGGTTATTGCGCCGGCCGTATCCCTGCGCCGCGTCCCCCCCAAACCCATGCCGGCGCGCCTCGTGACGCCTGTCCGGATAGATCTTGTGGGGGGAAATGATCTAACCACAAGATGTGGCGCATGTCACCAAGGAAACGATTAACGATTGGTTAACGCCCCAGATTTTGGGGAGGAAATGGGGGATAAATTGGGGGCTGACCCGCGTGCTCGGGACCGGCCGGTCGCCGACTCGGGCTCACGCCCGTTCGGCCAAGGGCAGGTTGACCAGCAGGTTCTGGGGCTTCAGGCGCAGGGTCCCCTCCGGAGTCGTGGCCATGGCCAAGTAGACCGGGCGGCCGGCGACCCCGGCGGCCATCACGCTGGGGTCGGCAAACTCGAGCCGGAATAGGGCGAGCAGGCGGGCCAGCCGCGCCTCGCCGACCTCGACCCCATTATAGAGATCGTTGAGCAGGGCGCTGCCCTCGGCGTCCAGGCCGACGTGCCAGACCCACTTTTCGTCGGTGATCGTTTGCACCGGCTGGATCGAGACCGAAAGATCGAGGAAATGGCGGATCCAGGCTTCCAGCACTCGGCACAGCGCGTCCAGGCCGGTGCCGGCGAAGTTTAGGTTGAGCACGGTGTCGTAGCGCTGGTCGCGACTCCAATAGAGCTCCGAATTGGACTCGTCGAGCACCTCGAGTTCGACCGTGCGCAGCGGCGCCTGGCTCTCCACGATCAGCCGGCCGAGCGAGCCGAAACCGCCGGAAGTCGCGTACATTTCCACGGTTTCGGCGTCGGCCGCCATGACGTGACCGTCGTTGATCGTGACCTTTTGTTCGCGGAACAGCAGCTCGCCGGCGCGCGCCCTGAGTCCGTCTTCACAACCCTCGAGCACGGCGCGCAGGATGACGTGCGCCAACTGGTCGATGAACAGCGGCGGCACCGGGGCCGAATCGCCGCCGTCATTGCCGCCGTTTCCGGCCGGCGGCAGGAAAAGCCGCAGATAGCACTCCTCCAACGTACCGGCCGCCACCAAGCGGTCGCGGAAGCCGAGCACGATCCGGTAGCTGTCGCGCGCGTCGGGATCGGCGAGTTCGCCCAGGCGCGCCTCCGAGACCGCCTCGCGCGGGTTGGCGATCAGCGCCGCGTGCAGCGCCCTTTCGGCGGGACAGGATTCCTCGACCGGCCGCACCTCCGGGCGCATGAAGTAGGCGCGCAAAAAATCATCCCCGGCGGCGAGGTGCCCCTGGGGTCGGCGTTCCAACAGGCGATAGCCCGAGTCGCTCCAAAAATCCGTCATGGCCGCTTCTATATGGACTGAGCGGCGGCGAGGTGCAATATTCCCCCGCGCCTGCACCAAGCTAAAGGGATTCGATGGCTGGCACTTCGCTCGGCACGCGGCTCTACACCTGGCTCAAAGGCGAGGAGGTTGGCCGCGATCGCTTCGGCAACCGCTTTTTCCGCGAGAAGGGCGGCGGCAAGGTGCATGCCGACTCGATTCGCAGGGAACGGCGCTGGGTCATGTACGAGGGTGAGGTCGAGGCCAGCCGGGTGCCGCCGGACTGGCATGCCTGGCTGCACCATACCGTTACCGAGCCGCCGCCCCCTGGGGATCCGGTCCGGCATTCCTGGGAGAAGGAGCACCGGCCAAATCTGACCGGCACCGGCGAGGCCTACCGGCCGCCCGGCCATACCCTGTCCGGTGGCAAGCGCGCGCGCGGCACAGGTGACTACGAGCCTTGGACGCCGGAATAGTTATATACGGCCTTAGGTGCGGCACCCCGCGGGGTGCGCCAATCGGACGAGGGAAACCGCAATGCGACGGAACGTGATCGAAACCGTGATGGGCGGCGTGGTCCTCATCGTTGCCGCCATGTTCGTCGGCATCGCCTTTCAGAGTGGCACCGTGACCACGCCGGCGGGCTACCAAATCTCCGCCGAGTTCGACGACGCCTCGGGCCTGGGGCCGGGCAGCGAGGTGCGCATGTCCGGCGTCAAGATCGGCACGGTGCAACGCCTGGAGTTGAACCCGGACAGTTATTTCGCGGTGGTCACTCTGAATATCTCCGATTCGGTCCAGCTGCCGCGCGACACCTCGGCCCGGATCATCGCCGACGGCCTGCTGGGCAGCAACTTCATCGCGCTCGAGCCCGGCGGCGACGAGGAAATGATCCCGCCCGGTGACCCGATCAATTTCACTCAGGGCTCGATCAACGTGGTCGATCTGCTCGGCCGGTTTATCTTTAGCGCCGCCGAAGTGGCGGGCGATAAAACGCCTCAGTAGCGGCGTCGGCGAACGAGTTCGACGAGCCTAGATAAAATGCGGAGCCTCCCCCGACCCGTGACCCTCGAAAAGCAAATCCGCGCGACCGATAGCGGCCACCGGCGCATTGCCGCCGCGATTGGCCTGGGCTTGGCCTTGGGCGCCGGTCCGATCTCGAGTCCAGCCGCGGGCCCAGCCGCGGCTCAGGAGGCCGGACGCCTGGGCGCCATCCTGCAGGGCCTGGACAAAACCACCGCCCGGGTCTCGACCATCGAGGCGCCGCTCGACCGGCCGGCGCGCTTCGGCACCCTCCAGATCGTCGCCCGTGCCTGCCACAAGAAGCCACCGACCGAAACGCCGGAGAGCACGGCGTTCCTGGAGATCGTCGACATCCGCCCGGATTCGCCCGCGATTCCGGTGTTCACCGGCTGGATGTACGCTTCTTCCCCGGCGGTTTCGGCCATGGAGCACCCGGTCTATGACGTTTGGGTGGTCGACTGCCGCGCAATTGCGCCGCCCGAGGAGCCCGAGGAGCTGGAGGAGCTCGGGGAGCCGGGGGAACTCGGGGAGGACAGAGAGCCCGAGATCCTCGAAATCGGCGAGCCGCCGGCGGAGTGACGCGCGCCACCGCCGCGGATCCGCGAGTCCTTCGCCGATACCGTGGCGGCGATCGCGGCCGACGTTACTCTTCGCGCGAACAGTCTTTCAGGAAAGTCTCGACTTCCGCCGGCGTGACCGCGCTGGTGAAGCGGGCTTGGCTGGTGATCGCCGCGGCCAACGCGCTGCGGTATTCCTGACGTGGGATCTCGATGACCCCGAAACGCTCCAGGTGGGCGGTCACGAACTGGGTGTCGAGCAGGCGGTAGCCGCCTTTGCGCAGACGCAGCACCAGGTGCGTGAGCGCCACCTTGCTGGCGTCGGCCACGCGGCTGAACATGGACTCGCCGAAAAACGCGGCGCCGAGCGACACGCCGTAGAGCCCGCCGACCAGCTCGTCGTCCTGCCAGCATTCGATCGAATGG
>CAXMQD010000422.1:0-4798 GCA_964194965.1 uncultured Acidimicrobiia bacterium
CCCAAGGGGTCCATGGCCCCTATGTCGAAGCCCTCGAGCAAGGCGAGCTGCTGGAGAAACACCGGCCCCTGGCCCCAGGGCCCGGTCTTGTAGACCCGGTAGCCGGCGTAGTCGTAGCCGATTGGGTCCTCAAAGCTCGCCTGCCAATTGGCGAGGTCGTCGCCCGTCAACAGGCCACGATGGCGCCGCCCCGAGGTGTCCATGGCCTCGAAGGTGGCGTAGAAGCGATCGATGGCCTCGGCCACGAAGCCCCGATAGAAGGCGGATCGCGCCGCCTCGATCTGGGCGATACGGTCCACGCCCGCCGCCTTCGCCTGGTCCAGGATGCGCCGGTAGGTGCGCGCCATCCCGGGTGTCGCGAAGATCTGTCCCGCCTTGGGCGGTTGGCCGCCGGGGATCCAGACCTCGGCCGAACTCGGCCACTCGGTTTTGAAGAACTCCGCCAGCGGCGCGACCGCCTCCGCGACGCGCGGCAAGACGGGAAAGCCCCGCTCCGCGTAGCCGATCGCCGGTGCCAGCACCTCCTCCAGCGTCATGGTGCCGTAATCCCGAAGCAGCAGCATCCAGGCGTCGAAGGCGCCCGGCACGACCGCGGGCAGAAATCCGGTTCCCGGCACCATCTTCAAGCCCAGGTCGCCGAAGCGGTCGATCGTGGCGGCGGCCGGCGCCACGCCCTGGCCGCAGAGTACCCGCGGGGTCTCGTCACCCGCGCGATGAAGCAGCATCGGAACCTCGCCGCCCGGGCCATTGAGGTGCGGCTCGACGATCTGCAGCACGAATCCAGTCGCGACCGCAGCGTCGAAGGCGTTGCCGCCGCGTTCGAGCATGCTCATGCCGACAGTCGAGGCGAGCCAATGGGTGCTGGTCACGACCCCGAAGGTACCGAGAATCTCCGGGCGAGTGGTGAAGTCGGCGCTCACAGGCTCGTGCCCGTTGGTTTGCCGCGAGGCAGAGCCCCGATGGGGAGCGGACGGGCCATCAGGCCTCCGGAATCAACGCGTCCAGCGCTAGCGGCTTGCCGGCGTCGCGCTCGATAATTTTTTCGATCACGGCGCGGTTGGTGATGCCGTAAGGCCGCTCGGGCGTGGGGAAGGCGCGGCTGAAGGGGATGAAGCGTTCCCGCGCGACTCCGTAGAGCCGCCGCAGCTCGGCGAAAGGCTCGGCGTGATCGTCGACGCGCATGTTCAGGCGGGCATAGGGCTCCGGCCCCTGAACCACCAGGGCCGCCGATTGTTTGCCCCGCTTGTCGCCGCCCGCCGCCTGGCCGGCATCCAAGGCGGCGAGCAGCCGCTCGACGAAGGGTCGGTCCATGTTATCCAGATAGGCTGCGAGGGTGTCTGCGACCACCGCCGCACCGGCCAGCATGTTGCCGGCCACCGAGGCTCCTTCTCGCGTGCGGTGCCCGGCCCAGTCGACGCATTCCGCGCCGGTGTAGGCGGCCGTGTGCCCGTCCGCGTCCATCAAGTTGACCTGGCGCGCCGCCCGACCTTCGTCGGCGGCCATTATCATGTCGAGCGCCACCGGTGCCGGGATGCCGTCGCGCAACAGCGCCAGGCCGTACGACCCAAGCGTCGGGTTGACCAGTGCCTGCGTCGAAATGGCGCCGACCTTCGCCTCGGTCCGTGGGCAGACCGCGCCCACGGCGAAGAAACGCGAGGAAATCGCGATGCCGTAGAACCCGGTCTCCGGATCGCGCGCGACAATCGACCAGGTCATTTCTGTTGCCTCCCGCTCTCGATGTGCGCCCGCAATAGCGGAACCACGGATCGATTGAACACACAGTCTAGGATGCGACCGCGGGGCGCGGCAAGGGAACCTCACGAGGCTCCACCGTCACCGGCCGCCGAACGCGATTATGGGCCCCTTGATGGGGGGGTTAGTTGACTCGGCTCTCGGGCCACCCTACCGTCGACGGGTCCCGCGTGTCCGCCCGCCGCGGGGTCGCGTTCGAAACCAAAAAGACCCGCGCCACGATTGCCGGAGCCTTTCGTGTCCGAGCTACTCGAGATCGAGGACCTTCGGGTCCAATTCCAGACCCAGATGGGTACGGTCAAGGCTGTGGACGGAATTTCCTATACCGTTGCGGCGGGTGAGACCGTCGCCATTGTCGGCGAGTCCGGTTGTGGCAAATCCATGAGTGCACTTTCCGTTCTGCGACTGGTGCCGAACCCGCCGGGCGAAATCACCGGGGGCCGCATCCTGTTCGAGGGGCGCGACCTGCTAAACCTGCGCGAGGAAGAAATTCGAGAGGTGCGGGGTGCCAAGATCTCCATGGTGTTCCAGGAACCGATGACTTCCCTAAACCCCGTGCTGAGCATTGGAGTCCAGCTCACGGAATCGATGCGCACCCATCTCGGCCTGACACGCAAGCAGGCCAACGCCCGCGCCCTCGAATTGCTTCAATTGGTCGGCATATCCGAGGCGGAACGTCGGCTACGGCAATACCCCCATCACTTCAGCGGCGGCATGCGCCAACGGGTCATGATCGCGGTCGCGCTCAGTTGCGATCCCAAGCTCATCATTGCCGACGAGCCGACCACGGCGCTCGACGTGACGATCCAGGCGCAGATCCTTCAACTCATGAAGGACCTGACCCATCGGTTGGGGGCCGCATTGGTCATTATCACCCATAACCTCGGCACGGTCGCCCGCTATGCCGACCGGGTCAACGTTATGTATGCGGGCAAGTTCGTCGAATCCGGCACCACGGATCAGGTGTTTTCCCAGCCTCGTCATCCCTACACGATCGGCCTGCTCAACTCGGTGCCACGTATGGATCGGGAAGCGCAAGACAGGCTAGTGCCCATCGAGGGCCAGCCCCCGGATCTCGGGCGCCTGGACGAAGGCTGCGCCTACCGGCCGCGCTGTCGCTGGGCGATGGGGGCCTGTGCCCTGTCGCAGCCGCCGCTGACTGCCCTTGGCGACGGCCAACAGGCGGCTTGCTTCCGCGAGGGTGATCTCTGAGGCAAAAAGATCGCGCGTTCGGGAAGATCGCAGCGGCCTTCGAAAATCAATGCGCGCCGAGGTCCTTCGTCTCGCGGACGTCGAACAAATCGCGCATGGCATCGCCCAGAAAGTTGATGCTCAGGACCGTAATCATGATGAACAGCCCGGGAAAAACGCCGAGCCACCAGGCGCGCGAAATGAAGCTGCGCGAATCGGCCAGGATCAGGCCCCAAGTCGGGGTGCTCGACTCGACACCGAGCCCCAGAAACGACAGCCCGGCTTCGGCCAGGATGGCGTAGGAGACGCTGACCGTCGCCTGGACGATGATGGGCGCGGTCGCATTGGGTAGGATATGGCGCCACATGATGCGGTTGTCCGAGGCGCCCAGGGTGCGCGCCGCGGCGATGTACTGTTCTTCTTTGATGGTCAAGACCATGCCGCGGGCGATGCGGGCGAAGTCGTCGATGAAGGCGAGCGAAATCGCGATGATGACATTGGACAGGCCGGTGCCGAAGACCGCGACCAGATAGACCGCGATGATGAAATTCGGGAACGCCCACTGCAGGTCGATGTAGCGCATGATGATGGTATCGAGCCAGCCCCCGAAGTAGCCAGCGGACACCCCAAGAAAGATTCCCGCCAGGAGCGCCATCAGGACGGTCGAGGTACCGACGAAGAGCGAGATCCGGCCGCCATGGATGAGCCGGGTGAGCAGGTCCCGGCCGAGGTCGTCGGTGCCCAAGGGATGTGCCCAGGACGGCGCCCCGATCATGGCAAAGTCCTGGGCGTTGGGATCGTAGGGCGTCAGAATCGGTGCGAAAATCGCGGCCAGGGTCAGGATCGTCAGCGCGATCATGCCGACCAGCGCCTTTTTGTCGCGCGCGATAAAGCGTAGCCAGACCCAACGCTGCTCCGGTTGTTCGGGCTGTACGCCCTCGGTCGCTTCCATGGCTGCCATTTGTGCCCGCCCCGTCAATCGTACCGGATGCGCGGGTCGATGACGGTGTAGAGGACATCGACCAAGAGATTCGCGAACACGAAGATGAAAGACACCACCAGAATCGCACCCTGGACCATTGGATAGTCGCGATCCAGGATGCCTTGGATCAGAACCCGCCCCAATCCCTTAATGGCAAAGACGTTCTCGACGACAATGGTGCCCGCCAGGAGCAACGCCAGCGCGATTCCCATGACCGTTACCACGGGGATGAGCGCATTCGGGAAGGCGTGAACCATGACCAGCCGCAGCTTGAACAGTCCCTTCGAACGGGCGACCTGCATGAACTCGGTGCGCAGCACCTCCAGCATGGAGGAGCGGATCATGCGCGCAATAATCGCGGCGAAGGGCGTGCCGATCGCGATCGACGGCAAAATCAGGTGCGAGAACCACGGCCAGAACCCCTCGGCCAGGGGTACGTAGCCGATCGCCGGCAGCCAATGCAGTCCAGCGGCAAAGGTAATGATAAGCAGAATCGCAATCCAGAAATCGGGCATGGAGAGCCCCAGAAAGGCGATGATGGTCACGGTGTGATCCAAGACCGAATGCCTCTTGAGTGCGGAAATGAGTCCTGCTGGAACCGCGATGACCAACGCAATCAGGAACGACAGGGCGGTCAGCGACAGGGTCCGCGGCAAGGCCTCCCAGATGACGCGGCTGACTTCAATCCGGCTGCCGTAGATCGAGTTTCCGAGATCGCCCACGAGCAGGCGTCCGAACCATTTGGCGTACTGCACGTAGACCGGCTGGTCGAGGCCGAACTTGCGGCGCAGCTCGTCCGCCGCCTCCGGGTCGCCCACGTCGAACAGCATGGCCGCAATGGGGTCGCCGGGAACGATGCGCAGCATGAAGAAG
>CAXMQD010000423.1:0-1808 GCA_964194965.1 uncultured Acidimicrobiia bacterium
GTCGAGGGCCGCGACCACGCCGGGCACTGGTTCGAGTTCGCGCTCGAAGGCGGCGTCGGTGGCGGCGCGCAGATCCGGCAGCCAATCCGCCGGGACCGGCCGCCCGAGCCGGTCCTCCACCGCGGCGATGACGGTGTCGAAATGATGGCCCTTGAAACGCGCGATGCAGTCCGCCGCGGTCAGGGGCCAGCCGAGCGCCGAGATCGCCTCGGCCATGATCCGGTTGGCGATCGGCTCGCTGTCGACCAGCACCCCATCGCAGTCGAATACGATCAACTCCGGCCGTTCCACTACCATCCCGGTCATGTCACCTCCCTATCGCGGCGACTCCGAGTCTAGCCGAACCGCCGGGCCAGGCGCTACCATGGTCGAATCGGTAACCGAGTGGAGGGAGACGGTGACGGAACCTCAAGGGAGCCCCAGGCTGCGTGGCGCGGCCGCCGCGATGGCGCTGCTGCTGCTGGCCGCGCCGGCCCTGGCGGCCGAGCGCCTGCCGATCTTCGATACCCATGTCCACTATAGCCGCGGTGCCTGGGAGGTCTTTCCGCCGGCCGCGATCTTGGAGAAGTTCGATCGAGCCGGGGTGCTGCGCGCCGTGGTTTCGAGTACCCCGGACGCGGGCACGCTCAGGCTCCACGAGGCCGCGCCCGCGCGCGTGGTGCCGTTCCTGCGCCCCTATCGCAGACGCGGCGACATGGCCAACTGGTTTCGCGATCCCGAGGTCGTCGCCTACCTGAACCAACGCTTGGAATTGGACCGGCATCAGGGCATCGGCGAATTTCACCTGTTGGATCTGGCCGATGCCGGCACCCCCGAAATGCGCGCGGTGATCGGCCAAGCAGTGGCGCGCGGCCTGTTCCTCCAGGTTCACGCCGGCGCCTGCCAGATCGAGGCGCTGTTCGAAATCGAGCCCCGGCTCAAAATCGTCTGGGCCCACGCCGGCATGAGCGCACCGCCCGAGGTCATCGGCGCCCTGCTCGACCGCTATGCCCACCTCTGGACCGAGCTGTCGTTCCGCGCGGGAGACGTCGCCCAAGGCGCGGACATCGCGCCGAATTGGCGCGCGCTGCTGCTGCGCCACGCCGACCGCTTCATGATCGGCACCGACACCTACACGGTGGACCGCTGGGAGGAATACTGGGCGCTGGTCGAGCAGCAGCGGACCTGGGTGTCCCAACTTCCGCCCGAGGCCGCACGCGCCATCGCCTACGGCAACGCCGTGCGCCTGTTCGGCGCCGGCAAGGCCGCGTTCTGGCCCTAGCGCCCGTACATCATATTCGGAATCCACATCGTCAGGATCGGATTGTAGGTCACCAGCAGCAACACGGCGATCATCGCCAACCAAAACGGCCACAGGTGGCGCGACGCGCGCTCGATGGGAACCTTGCCCACCGCGCAGCCGACGAACAGGACGGTTCCCACTGGCGGTGTCACCAATCCGATCCCCAGATTCAGCATCATGATGATACCGAAATGCACCGGATCGACACCCAGCGCCGTGACCACGGGCAACAGGATCGGCGTGCAGATCAGCAACAGTGGCGCCATGTCCATGAAGGTGCCGAGCACCAATAGCATCACGTTGATGAGCAACAAGATGACGATCTGGTTGTCGGACAGCTGAAGCAGGAATCCCGTCGCCTTGGCCGGAACCTGCATTAGGGTCATCAGATAGGCGAAACTGGAAGCGAAGCCGATGACGATCATCACCATGGCCACCGTGCGCACCACGGACTGCAGCAACTGCGGAAGCTGGCGCCACTTCAAGTCGCGGTAGATGAACATGGTGACGAAAAACGCCCAGACGC
>CAXMQD010000424.1:0-4673 GCA_964194965.1 uncultured Acidimicrobiia bacterium
GCGCTCGGCGCGGTCGCCGGGCTCGGTCTGCCGGACGCCTGGATCGGGGCCGGGTTCCTGCGCGGAGCGGTCTGGGACCGGCTGCACGGCTACGGTTCGCGCACCGCGCTCGATGACATCGATGTCGTCTACTTCGACCCGGAGAATTTGGACCCGACCGCGGAGGCGGAATTGGAGCGGCGCCTGGGCGCAGCCCTGCCGGGCCTGCCCTGGGAGGTCAGGAACCAGGCGCGCATGCATCTGCGCAATGGCGACGCGCCCTACCGCTCCAGCGCCGACGCCCTGGCCCATTGGCTCGAGACCCCGACCGCAGTCGCGGTGCGCCTGAACCGAGGCGGTGGCCTGGAGCTGCTGGCCCCGCTCGGCACCGCGGATTTGCTCGCCCTCGTCGTCCGCCCAACCCCGCACGCGCGGGCGCACAAACATCGCTTGGCGGCTTACCGGGAGCGCGTGGCGCGCAAAAACTGGCCGGCCAAGTGGCCGAAGATGCGGGTGGAGTGGGAGTGAACTGTCGAGGCGCCCTACGCCGCCCGGGGGCGCACGGCGCGTTCGATCTCACGGCCCGACTCGGCCCGGTTAAGTAAGCCCCTCGTCCAGTCCTCTATTCGACCCCGTTGCGTCCTGATAGACTTCTACAAGCTGATTGGCGAGCATCCCCGAAAGCATCTCCTCAAGGACGCTGACATCGATCCGACTATGTCGGAACGCGTCGTCAGCCGCATCCAGGGCCCTATAGTATGGCGTTTTATCTTGAGAGATTTGTTCAGGAATCGTGTTCTTACCAGGTAGATGTTGTCCCGAACGAACACAGAGAATGATGTAGGAGAGCATTCGTGAGGTGCGGCCATTGCCATCGTCAAAAGGGTGTATCCAATTCAACCGCCACATCGAGTAGGCGGCGAGATTGATGGCTGTTTGCTGATTCCACTTTTCGTTGACGTAGTCGCACATCTCTTCGACAGATGCCGCCACGAGATGCGCACCAACCGGCTCGTGTTTGCTCCCCAAAATTTCGACCCCTGCCGGTCGCCAGTTTCCCGCGAAAGCGCTCAAGCCATCGAGAGCGATTCTGTGTAACTGTTGAATCAGCGATGGGCGCAGTTTAAATGGTCGCTCCGGCGTTAAGAGCCAATCATCAATGAGTTTGATGGCAATATCGAACTGTTGAAGCGCATTTCGCGCTTCCTTCTCCGCCTTTTCCGTCGGATCGGTGATTAGCTCGGGTGAAGCTGCTCGGCTGTGCCGGTCTCCGCCACCATCATCAACCATCCTCGGCCTTTAGCGCCTCGGCCTGTCGGTTGATTGTCTCGCGCGTAATACGGTCGTTTTCAATTTTCGTATTGCCGTACGCGAAACTGCGGCGCTGTTCTTCTTTATCGGCACCACTCATCTTAACCGCACGAGCCGCATCGAGAAGTGCTTTCAGTTTGTCGTTCATTTGCGATCACTCCTCCACTTCTCAAATGATTACACGAATCTAATACAAAATTTGTAGGACACAAGCCCTAAAAAAATCTGCCGCAAACCACAGGTCAAAAACGGTTCACCCCCTGAGCACCCCGCCCGTCGCCTTGTTCACTTGGGCCACGATCTTCTTGGCCACTGCGTCGATCTCGGCGTCGGTCATGGTTTTTTCGGTGGGTTGCAGGGTGACCGCGATGGCGAGCGACTTCTTGCCCGCCTCAATGCCCTTGCCGGCGTAGACGTCGAACAGCTCGACTCCGGTGATTAGGGCCCGCTCCGCGCTTTTTGCGGCGCGCAGGACCTTTTCGGCGGGCAGGTCTTCATCGACCACGAAGGCGAAGTCGCGCGAGACCGCGTGCAGCGGCGCGAGTTCCAGCGCCGGGCGCAACTTGCCGCCCTCTTTTTTGACCCGGGGCAGGGGGATACTGTCGAGGAACACCTCGAAACCAGCGGCCGGTCCGCGCAGCTCGAAGCCGCGCAGCACCTGCGGGTGCAGTTCGCCGAAATAGGCCAGCACGTTGGGCCCCAGGCGAAAGGCGCCCGAGCGGCCCGGGTGGTACCAGCCCGGCGCGTCGGCGGTGACCTGAAGCTTGTCCACCGGCGCGTTGCAGGCCGCGAGCGCGGCCAGCGCGTCGCCCTTGGCGTCGTAGGCGTCGGCGCCGCGCGCCGGAACGTTCCAATGGCGCGGGCTGGCGTTGCCGGCGCGCAGGCCCGCCGCGACCCGGGTCTGACCCTGGGGCGTCTCGTCGGCGTACTGCGGGCCGACCTCGAACAGGCCGAGATCGTCGAAGCCGCGGTCGGCGTTGCGCGCCGCCGCCGCCACCAGCCCCGGCAGCACCGAAGGGCGCATGACGTCGAGATCGCTGCTGATCGGGTTGACCAGGCGTAAGCTTGCCTGGCCGCCGCCGAACAGCTCGGCCTGGCGGCCCGAGACGAAGGAAAAAGTCACCGCTTCCTCGAGGCCGCGCCGGGCGAGCGCGGTCCGTGCATGGGAAACGCGCCGTTGCGCCGCCGTCAGCACCGCGTGGGGCAGATGATGGCCGCGGTCGAGCATGAGCGTCGGGATATCGTCGAAGCCGTGGATGCGCAGAACCTCCTCGACGATGCAAGCCTCGCCTTCGACGTCGTTGCGCCACCCGGGCACGGTGGCGCGCAGGATGTCGCCGCTGCCGGCGATCTCGAAACCGAGGTCGACCAGGATCTGGATCTGCTCTTGCGCCGGCACCTCGACGCCGCCCAACTGGGCGACCCGGGCCGGGCGGTGATCGATCACCCGCCGCGCGCTCGGCAGCTCGCCGGCGCTGACCACGTGGCTCGCCTCGCCGCCGCAGAGTTCCCGCACCAGGCGCGCGGCCACCTCGACGCCCCAGACCGCGGACTGCGGATCGAGGCCGCGCTCGAAGCGATAGCGGGCGTCGGACAGGATGCCGAGCTTGCGACCGGTGGCGGCGACCCGGACCGGCTCGAACAGGGCGACTTCCAGGAACACGTTGGTGGTCGTCTCGGTGCAGCCCGAGCGCTCGCCGCCCATGACCCCGCCGATGCCCTCGGGGCCGGCCTGGTGGGCGATCACCACCATGTCGGGGTCGAGTTTGTAAGTCTCGCCGTCGAGCGTCAGGATTTCCTCGCCGGCACGCGCCATGCGCATGGTCGGATCGCCGTTCACCTTGTCGGCGTCGAAGACGTGCAGCGGCCGGCCCAGGTCGTAGGTGACATAATTGGTGATGTCGACCAGCGCCGAAATTGGCCTGAGTCCGATGGCGCGCAGGCGCGCCTGCATCCAGGCCGGGCTGGGGCGGTTCACGACGTTGCGGAAATAGCGCCCGGCGACGTAAGGGCAAGCATCCTGGGCGTCCTTCGGCAGATCGCGCCGCCAGGCCAGCGGGCTGTCGAAGGTTCCGGGCACCGCTGCGTCGTCGAAGGGCTTGAGTGTCCCCAGGCCGGCGGCGGCCAGATCGCGGGCGATGCCGCGCACGCCCAAGCAATCGCCGCGGT
This sequence comes from uncultured Acidimicrobiia bacterium, assembly GCA_964194965.1. Lineage (GTDB taxonomy): Bacteria > Pseudomonadota > Alphaproteobacteria > Kiloniellales > J153 > JACZVL01. The sequence continues at coordinate 3,460 of CAXMQD010000424.1, forward strand.
TGGGCGTGATCGCGATGTCGATCACCGGGTCGTCGAGCCCCAGCACCTCGGCGAAGGGGGTGCCGACGACCGCATCCTCGGGCAGATCGATGATGCCCTCGTGCTCGTCGGAGATGCCCATTTCGCGCTCGGAGACCAGCATGCCGTTGGAGGCCTCGCCGCGAATCTCGCCGGGCTTGAGCACCATGTCGGTGCCCGGGATGTAGGCGCCCGCGGCGGCGAACACGCCCTTCATGCCGGTGCGTGCGTTGGGCGCGCCGCAGACTACCTGCACTTCTTCTTCGCCGGTATCGACGATGCAGACGCTGAGCCGGTCGGCGTTGGGGTGCCGGCGCGCCTCCTTGACGTAGGCGACCTTGAAGGCGGCGAGTTCGGCGGCCCGGTCCTCGACCGATTCCAGCTCCAGTCCGATCATGGTCAGCTTATCGGTGATCTCCTGGACCGAGGCCTCGGTCTCCAGGTGCTCCTTGAGCCACTTGAGGGTGAACTTCATGGCCCGGCCCGCACCATCATAGGCCGCGCACCAGGCTGGGCGCCTCCAGCGGCATGAAGCCGTAGTGGCGCAGCCAGCGCAGGTCGGAATCGTAGAACGGCCTGAGGTCCGGCATGCCGTACTTGAGCATGGCGAGGCGTTCGATCCCGATCCCGAAGGCAAAGCCCTGGTAGCGCGTCGAATCGATGCCGCAATTCTCCAGGACCTTGGGATGGACCATGCCGCAACCCAGGATTTCGAGCCAGTCGTCGCCGTGGCCGATTTTGAGCTGGCCGCCGTCGCGGGTGCAACCGATGTCCACCTCCGCACTTGGCTCGGTGAACGGGAAGTAGCTGGGCCGGAACCGCACCGGCAGGTCGTCGATCCCGAAAAATGCACGGCAAAATTCGATCAGCGTGCCCTTGAGGTGGCCCATGTGGGTCGCTTCGTCGACCACCAGGCCCTCGACCTGGTGAAACATGGGCGAGTGGGTGGCGTCCGAATCGGCGCGGAAGGTGCGCCCGGGCACGATGATCCGGATCGGCGGTTCGGTCTCGATCATGGTGCGGATCTGGACCGGCGAGGTGTGGGTCCGCAGCACCATGCGGCTGCCGTCGGCCAACTCCGGCAGGTAGAAGGTGTCGTGCTCCTGGCGCGCGGGGTGCTCGGGCGGGATGTTGAGCGCGGTGAAGTTGTGGAAATCGTCCTCGATGTCCGGGCCCTCGGCGACGGTGAAGCCCAT
>CAXMQD010000425.1:0-9354 GCA_964194965.1 uncultured Acidimicrobiia bacterium
ACCGAGCCCTATACCTGGAGCGAGGACAAGGCGCGCCAGTACAACAAGCCCGAACGCGCCGACTTCGGTGCCTTCGTTCGCGCCAAGGGCTTCCGCTTGGACTAGGCGCGCGTCACCGCGAGCTCAGTCGGCGCCGAACACCTGTTTCAGGAGTTCGGTGGTGCGTTCGGCCGGATTGTTGCGGATCGCTGCCTCCTCTTGGGCGACGTAGTGGAACAGGCCGTCCATGCCCTTCTCGACCACGTATTCGGTGAGGTCCGCCTTGGCGTCGGGCACGAAAGGCACCGATTTGTACTGGCCCATCATCTCGTCGTAGGACTGGATCGCGCCGACCTCGGCCAGGCTGTCGTTCACCACCGGCGCCATGCGTTCGGCCAGGGGCGGGGTCATCTTGCTTTGGAAATAGCGCGTCGCCGCGTCGTCGGGGCCGTTGTAGATGCCCTGCACGTCCTCCAGCGTTATGTCGTCGATCGCCTGCCAGAACAGCGCCTCGGCCTCCGGCGCCGCGGCTTCGGCGGCGCGGTTGAGGCGCAGCTCCAGATCGTCCGCCATGCCGGCCATGCCGAAACCCTTCAGCACCGACTGCACGTCTTTGAGCGATCCGGGCAGCGGAATGTGGATTGCAGGGTCGGCGTTGTAGCCGTCGCTTGCGCCGACCTGGCCGACCGCGCGCTCGGTGCCGACCCGCAGCGCCTCGCGCAGGCCGTCGGCGACCTCGGCGTTGCTCAAGACATCGCTGCTCGGATTGCTCAAGACATCGCCGCCCGGCACCGTGTCGGTCACGCCTTCGAGCGCCTTCTTGGCCTGATCGAACAGGCTGCCCTGGGCCGCCGCCGGCCCCGGCAGGGCCGCGAGCAGCAAGCCGAGCGCGAGGCAAGAATGTCCGACGAGTTTCAGGTTCGATTTCATGATCGCTGTCTCCCACTGGTTTCGGCGCAATCTCCACGCCCCGGTTATTCTTTCGGCGGTTTGGGCGCGCGTTTCTCCACCGCGCCGCCGGTTTCCCGCCAGGCGGTGAATCCACCCTCCAGATGGCATACCGGCGCCAGGCCCATGTCTTGGACTGCCTTGGTGGTGAACGCCGATCGCCAGTCCTTGGCGCAGAAAAATACGAAGCGCTTGCCCGATTGGAACAGCTCGCGCGCGTAGGGGCTTTCGGGATCGACCCAGAATTCGATCATGCCGCGCGGCGCGTGCACGGCGCCGGGGATCGTGCCCTCGCGCCATAACTCGCGCACGTCGCGCACGTCGACGAAGACCACGTCGTCGTCGCCCAGGTGCGCCTTGGCCTTGTCGATCGGCCAGGTTTCGATCTGAGCTTGCGCTTCGGCATATAGCGCGGCCACGCCTTTGGTGATTTTGCTCATGTTACGATGTTCACTCCATACTCGCCCCCGGCATCCTCCAACCAATCCCAGAGGTACTCGGCGAAGCTGCGCAGCACGTAGATGTCGAACATCGGGCCCTCGGCGCCGGCCTGGGTTGCGCTTTCGTCGGCGAAGAGGTGGAGCGTGACCCCGGACTTGGCCAGGATCGACTGGGCGCAGGCGCCGGCCCTGAATACGCTGGGGTGGAGGTCGAGCGGGCAGCCTTTTTGCAAAAGCGCGCGCGCGCGCGGGCCGGAGACCCGGATGCAGGTGCGGCTTTCGCCGACCTCGGTGATCGCGGCGACGTGTTCGGCCAACGCCGCGCGCAGATTTTCGGCGAGCTTGGGACCGGCCTCGGGCTCGGGGCCGGGCTCCACCAGCCACCACTCGTCGGGGCCGAGCCAAAGCGCGATGGTGTCGGCGTCGCCGGCGGTGTCGTTGGCCGCGATCGGCAGCGCGAAACCGAATGCGGCCTCGAAGGCGGCCAGGGCCTCGGTGTTTCCAGGGTCGAGGCGCAAATTCACGATGGCGCGGTGCGGCCGCTCGGTCATCGCGACTCCGGCGTCGCCGCGGCCGGCGGCGGCGCGGCCCTCGAGGCCGAGGTAGGCGAGGGCGCTCTGTCTCAGGTAGGCCTCAACCATGGAGCCGCTTCCCTTCCGGATCCAGGAACACCGGATCGGTGATGGTGCAGGCCACGTTCTTGCCGCCTTCGAGCGGCGCGATGACCCGCTGGCCTTTCTTGTCGCGGCCGCCCTTGATGAGCGCGAGTGCAAAGGAGCGCTCCAGGTTCGGGCTATGATAGCTCGAGGAGACATGGCCGACCATGACCATTGGTGGTTTGGCGAGCACGGTCTCGACCAACTGGGCGCCCTCGGGCAGCACCTCCGCCGGGTCCTCGGTGAGCAAGCCGACCAATTGTTTGCGATCCGGCTTGAGCATGTCGGGGCGGCTTAGCGAGCGTTTGCCGATGAAGTCCTTCTTCTTCGAGACGATCCAATCCATGCCCAGATCGAGGGGGGTTGTCGAGCCGTCGGTTTCCTGACCGACGATGACGAAGCCCTTTTCGGCGCGCAACACGTGCATGGCCTCGGTGCCGTAAGGGGTAATATTGTACTTCTCGCCCGCGGTCATGACCGCCTGCCACAGCGCCAGGCCGTAGCTGGCACGCACGTTGACCTCGTAGCTCATCTCGCCGGTGAAGGAGATGCGGAACACCCGCGCGGGGATGCCGGCCACGGTGCCGTGGGCCAGGCCCATGTGCGGCAGCGCGTTGCCCGAAAGCTCGATGTCGCCGGTCAGCTCGGCCAGCAGCCTGCGCGAATTCGGGCCCGACAGCGTGACCGTGGCGTACTGCTCGGTGACGCTGGTGAGCCGGACCTCGAGTCCGGGCCATTCGGTCTGGAGATACTCCTCCATGTGGCCGAGCACCGCGGCCGCATTGCCGGTGGTGGTGGTCATCAGGAAGTGATGCTCGCCGAGGCGCGCGGTCACGCCGTCGTCCATGACCATGCCGTCCTCGCCCAGCATCAACCCATAGCGGCATTTGCCGATTTCGAGCTTGGACCAAGCGTTGGTGTAGATGCGGTTGAGGAATTCGGCGGTGTCCTTGCCCTGGATGTCGATCTTGCCCAGCGTGGTCGCGTCGAGCACGCCGAGGGAGGCGCGCACCGCCTTGGCCTCGCGGTTGACCGCCTCGTGCAGGGTCTCTTTACCTTGGGGGTAGTACCAGGGCCGCTTCCACTGGCCGACGTCCTCGAAGGCCGCGCCGTTGCGCGCGTGCCAGGCATGAATCGGCGTGCGGCGCGTGGCATCGAGCAAATCGTCGACGTCGCGGCCGGCGAAGACGCCGAAGGTGACCGCGGTATAGGGCGGGCGGAACGTGGTGACTCCGACCTCGGGGATCGGCCGGCCTTGGGTTTCGGCGATGATGCCGATGGCATTGACGTTGCCGGTCTTGCCCTGGTCGGTGCCCATGCCGGTGGTGGTGTAGCGTTTGACGTGCTCGACCGAACGGTAGCCTTCGCGCAGCGCCAGCTTGAGGTCGGCGGCGGTGACGTCGTTCTGCAGGTCGACGAAGTGTTTGCCGCCCTGGCCGAGCGGCTTGTTCGAGGGCACCAGCCAGGTCCAGCGCGCCGGCAGAAATCCATCGTCCGAGGCCTCCGGAACCCTGCGCGGGCGATGGTCGACCGCGAAGCCCGCGTCCTTGGCGGCCCGCGCGCCGGCCTCGAAACCCGTCGCCAAGCAGCTTGCCAACCCAAAGGCGCCGTTGCAGGCGCCGGCCAGGTGGGTCGGCTGGGCCGCGGCGCCGGGCAGGAAACAACCCAGGCCGGCGTCGAAACGGATCTTGCCGCGCGATTGGCTGAACAGGTGCACCGTCGGGGACCAGCCACCGGACACCGCCAACAGATCGCAGTCGAGGGTTTCCGCCGCCCCTTCGATGCCCGCGCCATCGGCGTCGATCCGCGCGATACGGACCTGGCTGACCCGCTTGCCGCCACTGGTGCCGATGATGGCGTGACCGGCCAGGACCGGCAGGCCGGCGGCCTCGGCGCGCTCCGTGGCCGGGCCGTCGGGGCTGGCGCGCAAATCGACCACCGCCGCGATCTCCACGCCGGCGGCGGCGAGGTCGCGCGCGGCGCCGTAGGCGCTGTCGTTGTTGGTGAACACCACCGCCTTCGAGCCCGGTTTGACGGCGTAGCGGTTGACATAAGTTTGGCAGGCGCCGGCCAACATGGTTCCCGGCCGGTCGTTGTCGCTGAACACCAGGGGGCGTTCGATGGCGCCGGTGGCGAGCACCACCTGTTTGGCGCGCAGTTTCCACAGCCGGTGGCGCGGCAGGTGTTCGGGCTTGTCGGCCAGATGGTCGGTGATCCGCTCCAAGAGGCCGAGGAAGTTGTGGTCGAAGTAGCCGTAGACCGTGGTCCGGGTCAGGACCGTGACGGCGTCGCGCACCTCCAACTCGGCCTGTGCCGCCGCCACCCAGTCGCGCGCGGGTTGGCCGTCGATGATCTCGTTCAAGCCGAGCAGCGCGCCACCCAGCTCACCGTCCTGCTCGGCCAGGATCACCCGCGCGCCGGTTTCGGAGGCGGCGAGCGTGGCGGCGAGCCCGGCCGGCCCGGTGCCCACCACCAGCACATCACAGTGCGCATAGGTCTTGTCGTAGCGGTCCGGATCGCGGCCGGTCGGCACCTTGCCCATGCCGGCGCTGTGGCGGATCGCCCGCTCGTATTGCATCCACATCGCTGCCGGCCACATGAAGGTCTTGTTGTAGAAGCCCGCGGGCAGGAAACGCGACAGCCTGTTGTTGATCGCGCCGACATCGAAGCCGAGACTGGGCCAGCAGTTTTGGGAATTGGCGACGAGACCGTCGACCAGGTCGACCTGGGTCGCCCGCATGTTGGGGTCGCTGCGCGCGCCCGCGCCCAGTTGCACCAGCGCATTCTGTTCCTCGGCGCCGGCCGAGAAGATTCCGCGCGGGCGGTGATATTTGAAGCTGCGCCCGACCAAGTGCACGCCATTGGCCAACAGCGCGGAGGCCAGGCTGTCGCCGGCGTAGCCGTGGTAGCGCGTGCCGTCGAAGCGGAAGCCGAGCGGCTTGCCGCGGTCGATTAGGCCCCCTTCGGGCAGGCGGAAGCGCTGAGTCATGGCCGTCTTGGCCTCTCACACATCTCGTCGCAAGTCGAGTTTGGGCGGCGGGGCGTCCATCTCGTAGACCGCCAGGATGTCGTAGGACACCGTGTCCCGCGCCACGTTGAACCAGCGCCGGCAGCCCTGGGCGTGCATCCAACGCTCCAGGTATACGCCCTTCACGTTGCCGCAGTTGAACACGAACGCCGCCCAGTCCGCGTCGCTCAGCGCCTCCGGGTTTTCCGGGCGGGCGATGTGGGCCTCGTTGCCGTAGGAGAACTCCTCCTCACTGCGCGGGCCGCAATAGGGGCAAGGGATCAGCAGCATGGTTTCCGTTCCGCTCTCAATGGGCTACCGCCGCCGCGCCGTGCTCGTCGACCAGATAGCCGGTACGGAAGCGGTCGAGCGAGAACGGCGCGTTGAGCTCGTGAGGCTCGTCGCGCGCGATGGTGTGAGCGTAGACCCAGCCCGAGCCGGGCGTCGACTTGAAGCCGCCGGTGCCCCAGCCGCAGTTGATGTAGAGGCCGTCGACCGGCGTCTTGCCGATGATCGGGCTGGCGTCGGGGCAGGTATCCACGATGCCGCCCCACTGGCGCATCATGCGCATGCGCCGCAGGCTCGGGAACAGCTCGCAGACCGCGGCCAGCGTCTCCTCGGTGACCGGCAGGCTGCCGCGCTGGCCATAGCCGACGTACTTGTCGGCACCGGCCCCGATCACGAACTCGCCCTTGTCGGATTGGCTGATGTAGGCGTGGATCGCGTTCGACATGACCACGGTGTCGAGCGCCGGCTTGACCGGCTCGGAGACCAGCGCTTGCAGCGGCACCGAAGTAACCGGCATGCGGAATCCGGCCAGCGCCGCCATGACGCTGGAATGCCCGGCGACCGCGATGGCGACCTTGCCCGCGCCGATGAAGCCCTTGCCGGTCTCTACGCCGGTGACCCGGCCGCCCTCGATGCGGAAACCCTCGACCGGGCACTCCTGGATGATGTCGACGCCGCGTGCGTCGGCGCCGCGGGCGTAGCCCCAGGCGAGCGAGTCGTGGCGCGCGGTGCCGCCGCGCCGCTGTATCGAGGCGCCGAGCACCGGATAGCGGCCGCCCGAGCGCAGGTCGATGATCGGGATCATGCGCTTGATCTCGGCCGGGGTCATGAACTCGGAATCGACGTCGTTCAAGCGGTTGGCGTGGATCCGGCGCGACAGCTCGCGCAGGTCGTGCTGGTTATGCGCCAGGTTGACCACCCCGCGCTGGCTGAACATGACATTGAAATTGAGTTCCTGGGACAGGCCCTCCCAGAGCCTGAGCGCGAACTCGTAGAGCGCCGCGCTCTCGTCCCAGAGGTAGTTGGAGCGCACCACGGTGGTGTTGCGGCCGGTGTTGCCGCCGCCCAGCCAGCCGCGCTCGATCACCGCGACGTCGGTGATGCCGTGCTCCTTGGCCAGATAGTAGGCGGTCGCCAAGCCATGGCCACCGCCGCCGACGATGACCACCTCGTACGAGGGCTTCGGCTCCGGCGCGCGCCAGGCCGCGGGCCAGTCCTGGTGGTAGCTGAGCGCGTTGCGGGCCAGGCTGAAGATCGAATAGCGCGCCGTCATGTCACGCTTGTGCCTCCTTCGAGCGGAAATCCGAGCCTATCGCCAAGCCGCTTGTTTGCAAGGCTGATTCAGCGAATGTGGGGACAAATGGGAGCCGCGGGCCGGACCACAGAGGGGGCGAAGCCGGCGCCGCGGGCTAGCGAATTCACGGCAGATAATTTTCTGTTCGCGACATCGGGGTTTTGTGCCAAAGTCCCCGTAGAGCCGAGAACGCAAAGCTAACCAACGCCAACGGGGAGAGGACCGACAAGGCGATGTTGGGTGGCGCACCGCGCGAGTTGCCGCAGCGGATCGGGTTGGTCCTGGTCCCCAACTTCTCGATGATCGCGTTCGCCGCGGCGGTCGAGACCCTGCGCCTGGCCAATCGCACCAGCGGCCAGACGCTCTACCAATGGAGCCTGTTTTCCGTCGATGGCCGGCCGGTCACGGCCTCCAACGGCATCGAGCTCCACCCGGAAGGCGGTCTCGAGGCCGCCGAGCGTCTTGACACCGTGGCGGTGTGCAGCGGCACCGATGTCCAGCGCTACGGAGACAAGGCGCTGATGTCCTGGCTGCGCCGCATGGCCCGGCGCGGCGCCGACATCGGCGCGCTGTGCACCGGCAGCCACATTCTCGCCCGCGCCGGACTGCTCGACGGCTATCGCTGCACGATCCATTGGGAGAACTTGGCCGGGTTCTTCGAGGATTTTCCGGATATCGAGGTTAGCAGCGAGCTGTTCGAGATCGACCGCAACCGCTTCACCTGCTCGGGTGGCACGGCGGCGATCGACTTGATGCTCAACATGATCGCGCGCCAGCACGGCCACGAACTCGCCGCCGGCGTGGCCGACCAGTTCCTGCACGAGCGCATCCGCGACCATCGCGATCGCCAACGCATGCCGCTGCCCGCCCGGCTCGGTGTACAGAACCCCAAGCTGCTCAAGGTCATCGAATTGATGGAAGCGAACCTGGAGGAACCGTTGAGCCGGGCCGGCCTGGCGGTGACCGCCGGGCTGTCGACCCGCCAGCTCGAACGCCTGTTCCGCAAGTACCTGGACCGCTCGCCGGCGCGCTACTATCTGGAATTGCGCCTCAACAAGGCGCGGCTGTTGTTATTGCAGACCAACATGTCGATCATCGACGTGGCGCTCGCCTGCGGCTTCGTCTCGGCCTCGCATTTCTCCAAGTGCTACCGCGATTTCTTCGGCCGCACCCCGCGTAAGGAACGTGGCCTGCCCGCCGACCTCGCGCCTGCCGAGGCGCCGGCGGTCACGGCCGCTACAACCTGAATTAGCCGAGCTTTTCCCCGAAAGATGCCAGCGTGCGTTCCAGCGCCAGCGCCGCGGCCTCGGCGTTGAACTGCGCGCGCATGTCGCAGTTGAAGCCGTGGTCCGCACCCTCGTAGAGGTGGATCGTCACCTCCGGATGGGCCGCGCCGATCTGCTCCACGTCCGATAGCGGAATCGAGGCATCCGCGGTGCCGAAGTGCAGCATCAGGGGAATCGCCGGGGTCTCGCCCAGGAACGGGACGATGCCGCCGCCGTAATAGCCCGAGCCGCAGGTCAGCTTGTCGCCCAGCCGGCAGGACGCGACGTAGACGATCTGGCCGCCCCAGCAATAGCCGACGATTCCGACCTTACCGCCCCCGGGACCGCCTTCCGCCGCGCAGTCCGCGGCGGCGGCGACATCGGCGATCACGTCCGTCATGTCGCACTCAGCGCGGATTTCGCGGCCGCGGGCGACATCGTCGGGCGTATAGCCGATCTGCACGTCTGCCTCGATCCGGTCGTAGATGGCCGGCGCCACGGCCAGATAGCCCGCGTCGGCATAGCGGTCGCAGACCGCGCGGATATGTACGTTCACGCCGAAAATCTCCTGAATCACGACCACGGCGGCGCGCGGCGCGCCGTCCGGCCGTGCCCGGTAGGCGCCGAGCTCGAAGCCGTCGGCCGCCGTCAAACGAATGTTCTCGCCCATGGGTATACATTTCCCCCCTTTGAAATCGTCAACCGCGCTTATCGTTCCGATCACATGTCGCCCCGCGGCGGGCGCGCGAAGACGCGTTGCACCATGGGCTCGAAGGATTCGAGCGGCAGGGTGTCGTAACCCGGATCGAAGCAGTTCTGATCGTAGCGGGCGCAGAACGCGACGCAAGCCTCGAACCGCGGATGGCCGCGGTAGCGTTCGCGGGCGTCGCGATCACCACCGACGTGGTGCTGGTAGTAGTAGCCCTGGAACAGCCCGTGGTGCTTGACGATCCAGTGGTTCGCCTCGTTCACGTAGGGCCTCAAGATGGCGGCGGCGAGGCCGCTGTGGTTGTCCGGCGCCAGGGTGTCCCCAACGTCGTGGAGCAGGGCGCAAACCACGGTCTCCTCGTCGGCGCCGTCGCGCAGCGCCCGGGTCGCGCTCTGCAGAGAGTGTTGATAGCGGTCGATCTTGTAGCCTAGTTTCGGCCCCTCCAGAGTCTTGAGCATGGCCAGCACGTTGTCGGCCACGCGGCCCTGGTGGTGGTCTTTCCAAAGGCCACCGAGGAACTCGTACTCCGCGCGCGTGCCGTCTTCCATGCGTGTGAAATCGACGGATTCCATAACGGGGCCTCCCTTGTTCGCGGGCGCGCCGGTTCAGGTTTTGGCGCGCCGCCGCCGTCTCCCGCCGCCGCCGTTGCGCGCCTCCGCCGGCGCGGCGGTTGCTTTGGGCTCGGGCAGCGTAACCGCTCCGGCCAGGCTGGGGAAGGGCGCGGTGCTGTGCGGGATGCCCATGGCGGCCACGAAGTGTTCCTGGAAC
>CAXMQD010000426.1:0-4611 GCA_964194965.1 uncultured Acidimicrobiia bacterium
GGACCCTCGGGTTGCGGCAAGACCACGGCACTCAGGATCGCCGCCGGGCTCGAGCCCCTGCAACAGGGTCGGGTGCTGCTCGACGGCCAGGCGGTCGCCGGCGACGGCAGCGACCTGCCGCCCGAAGAGCGCAACGTCGGCCTGGTCTTCCAGGACTTCGCCCTATTCCCGCACCTAAGCGTGACCGGCAACGTGGCCTTCGGCCTGACCCGCCTAAACGCCGATACCCGCCGCGGCCGCGTAGCGGCGGCCCTGGCGCAGGTTGGCATGGCCGACCACGCCGGGTCTTATCCGCACCAGCTTTCGGGCGGCGAGCAGCAACGTGTGGCCCTGGCACGGGCGTTGGCGCCACAACCCAAACTGATGCTGCTCGACGAGCCGTTCTCGGGGCTCGACGTCCAGCTACGCCATCAAATCCGCGACGAAACGCTCCACGTGCTCAAAAAAAGTGGCGCCGCCACCCTGATGGTCACCCACGACCCGGAGGAGGCCATGTTCATGGCCGACCGGGTGGCGCTGATGCGCGCGGGCCGCTTGATCCAGGTCGGCACCCCCACGGACCTCTATTTTGCCCCGCGGGACGCCTTCGTGGCCGGATTTTTCGGCGACATAAACCGGCTCGACGGCACGGTCAAGGACGGGCGGGTGGAAACGCCCTTCGGCCCGGTAACGGCCCGCAATCTGGACGAGGGCACCGCCGTGGAGGTGCTGATCCGGCCCGAAGGGCTCCATCTGCGGCTGGCCGAGGAGGACGACACGTTTCGCCGCGGCTTGGCCCGGGTCATGGCCGCGCGCATGCTGGGCCGCAGTAGCCTGGTCCATTTGAGCGTCGCCGGCGGGCCGAAATTGGAACTGCACATGCACGCCCGCATCCCCGGGCGGTTCCTGCCCGAGGAGGACCAGGTATTCGAGGTCGAGCTGGACCGTAGCCAGACCTTTGTATTTCCCGTAAATTCCCTGTAAAATTAACCTATTGACGGAAAGCGGCTTCCCGGGTATCGCGGAAAATCCGGCTGGAGGCGGGCCGGATTTCCGGGCGTCCAGGAACGTTGCGGCAGGGCGGGCTTTTTGCGATAGTCCGTCCTAATAACGCAGTTATTCACATGTCTAGGAGACCCCGGGTATGGGTACGTTCAGTGTCTGGCATTGGCTCATCGTGTTGGTGGTCGTGCTGGTTTTGTTCGGCGGTGGGGGCAAGATTCCCAAGCTAATGCGCGACATGGGTCAGGGCGTGAACGCCTTCAAGAAGGGCCTGAAGGAAGAGGATAAGGACAAGGCCAAGGCCGACGCCGCCTCCGAGGCCAAGAAGGTGGCCGAGGCCACGCCCGCGGAGACGACCGCGGCGCGGGTCGAGGAAAAGGACGCGGCGACCAGCGGCTGAAGCCTATTCGCGGCTTCGCTCTGTTTGCGCTTTCGCGCTCCGTCTTGGCGCCCCGTTCGGTCTGCCCACCATGGGTGACATTCACTATGCTTGACCTCGGCCATGTTTGATATTGGCTGGTCCGAAATGGCGGTGGTTGCGCTCATCGCGCTCATCGTCATGGGTCCCAAGGAACTACCGAAAGCCATGCGGTCCCTGGCGAAGTGGACTCGCAAGGCGCGGTCCATGGCGCGTGAGTTCCAGTCGGGCATCGACGACATGGTGCGCGAGGCCGACCTCGAGGATGCGCGCAAGGCGGTCGATTCCGCCAAGTCCTTCGATATCGGCAAGTCGGTCGAAGAGACCATCGACCCGACCGGAGATCTGCGCGACCAGGCGAGCGGGCTCCAAGACGAGGCGAGCGGGCTCCAGGCGGAAATGGCGCGCGAGGCGGTGGACGAGGGCGGCGCCGAAGACGCTGGGGAACCAAGTGCGGCGGCCGGCACCGCGAAGGAGACCGAAGGCGGAAACGCGATCGCGCCCCCGGCCACCACTGCGCCGCCCGAGCCAGAGCCAGAGCCAGAGCCAGAGCGCGAACCTGAACCGGTCGCGGCTGGCGCGGACGGCGACAGCGCCAAAAAGCCGGCCCGATCATGAGCGATACCACCGGGAGCGACACCGGCGAAGCCCATAAAATGCCGTTGCTCGATCATCTGATCGAGCTTCGCCAGCGCATGCTCTACAGTGTCATCGCGCTGTTCGTCGCCTTCCTGATCTGTTTCTACTTCGCCGAGGAGTTGTTCAATTTTCTGGTCCGGCCGCTCGCCGACCTCCTGATCGAGCGCGAGAACGTTCGCGGCAGGCCGCGCATGATCTTCACCGACATGACCGAGGTGTTCTTCACCTATATCAAAATTGCCTTCTTTTTCGGCGCATTCTTCTCCTCCCCAATCTTCCTGACCCAGCTCTGGCTGTTCGTCGCGCCGGGCCTCTACAGGAACGAAAAGAAGGGCCTGGCGCCGTTCTTGATCGCCTCGCCGGTCCTGTTCTTCCTGGGCGGCGCATTGGTCTATTTCGTGTTGTTCCCCCTGGCCTGGAGCTTCTTCCTGAGCTTTGAAACCATCGGCGGCGGTGACAACCTGCCGATCGAGCTGGAGGCCAAGGTCGCCGAATACCTCGCGCTGGTCATGAAACTGATCTTCGCCTTCGGCCTCTGCTTCCAGCTTCCGGTCTTGATGACGCTGTTGGCGCGGGTCGGACTGGCGACCTCCAAGGGTATGGCCGAGAAGCGCAAGTACGCCATCGTCGGCGTCTTCATCGTGGCCGCGGTGATCACGCCGCCGGACCCGATCAGCCAACTCAGCCTCGCGATCCCGATCATCCTGCTTTACGAGATCTCGATCTTGATGGCCAAGTTGGTCGAGAAAAAGAAGGCCGAGGCCGAAGACGAGCTCGATGACGAGTTCGGCGGGGACGACGACGACGCGGACGATGACTGACCGAGACCGTGGACGCGGGCGCGATGAGCCCGTATAAGGGCGGCCCGGTTTCCATCCAATTTCCCGAATCGCTCGAGCGCCATGCACGACATCAGATGGATTCGCGAGTCTCCCGAGGCCTTCGACGCGGGCCTCGCCCGCCGTGGGCTCGAGCCCATGTCGGCACGCGTGCTCGCGCTCGACGGAGAGCGTCGTAAGGCTCTCGCCTTAGCGCAGGAAACCCAGACCAAACGCAATAAGCTTGCGAAAGAAATTGGTGTCGCCAAGTCGAAGGGTGAGGACGCATCCGAGCTGATCCACAGTGCGTCAGTCGATAAGAGTTTGCAGGCGACGTTTGAGCAAACGGCCCGAGAAGCTGAAGAGAACCTGGAGATTGAACTCTCCGGCCTACCCAACATCCCCGGCCCGGATGTGCCCGATGGTCCGGACGAGAGCGCCAATGTCACCTTGCGCGAGGTCGGCGCCGCGCCGGCTTTCGATTTCGAGCCCAAGCAACACTTCGAACTGGGCGAGGCGCTCGGCCTGCTCGACTTCGAAACCGCCGCCAAATTATCGGGCGCGCGCTTCGCGGTGCTGCGCGGACCCCTGGCGCGCCTGCACCGCGCCATCGCCAACTTCATGATCGATCTGCATACCGAGGAGCACGGCTATACCGAGGTCGCGCCGCCATATCTGGTGCGCGACGCCGCGCTCTACGGCACCGGGCAGCTGCCCAAGTTCGGCGAGGATCTGTTCCGCACGACCGATGACTTCTCGCTGATCCCGACCGCCGAGGTGCCGCTGACCAACCTGGTTGCCGGCGATATCCTCGATGAGGACTCGCTGCCCTTGCGGGTCACCGCGCTCACGCCCTGTTTCCGTTCCGAGGCGGGCGCCGCCGGCAAGGACACCCGCGGCATGCTGCGCCAACACCAGTTCGACAAGGTCGAGATGGTCTCGATCGCCCATCCGGAGCAGTCCGACGCCGAGCTGGAACGCATGACCGCCTGTGCCGAGGAGGTCCTCAAGCGCCTCGGACTGGCGTACCGGGTGGTGGTGCTCTCGACCGGCGACATGGGCTTCGGCGCGCGCAAGACCCACGACATCGAGGTCTGGCTGCCGGGCCAGGATACCTACCGCGAGATCTCCAGCTGCTCCAACTGTTGGGACTTCCAGGCCCGGCGCATGAACGCGCGCTTCCGGCCCACGGAAGGGAAGGGGACGCGCTTCGTCCATAGCCTTAACGGCTCGGGCGTCGCCGTCGGCCGCGCGCTGATCGCGGTCATGGAGAACTATCAGCGCGCCGACGGTTCGTTCGAGATCCCCGAGGTCCTGCGCCCCCGCATGGGCGGCCTGAGCGAAATCGGCGCCCATGCCTGACGGGCCGCTCGACCTCGCAAACGCGCGGATCCTGGTCACTAACGACGACGGCATCCGCGCGCCGGGCATCGAGACCCTGGAGCGCATTGCCCGGTCGCTCAGCAAGGACGTCTGGGTGGTGGCGCCGGAAACCGAGCAGAGCGCGACCAGTCACGCACTGACCCTGCGCCGTCCGCTGCGCAGCCGCGAGCTCGGCCCGCGGCGCTTTTCCGTGGACGGCACCCCGACCGATTGCATGTTGGTCGCGCACCGCCACATCCTGCGTGACCGCGCGCCGGACCTGGTGCTCTCGGGTATCAACCATGGCGCCAATCTGGGCGAGGACGTGACCTATTCGGGCACCGTAGCGGCGGCCATGGAGGCGGCGATTCTGGGCGTGCGGGCGGTCGCCTT
>CAXMQD010000427.1:0-6630 GCA_964194965.1 uncultured Acidimicrobiia bacterium
TTGCCGGGCGCGCCGCGCACCGTGGCGACGATCTCGGCGGCCAGCGGGCCCTGGTAGAGCGCGTTGGCGCCGCCGGCGGCGAGGCGGCGCAGGGTCTCGGCGAAGGCCGGATTGCGCAGCCGGTGCCCGACCGGCCGGGGCTCTCCGGCCGCGTCGTAGAAGTAGGCCGCGGCGGTGGGGAAAGTCTTGAGGTATTTGTCCTTGGCGATCAGGCCGTGCAGGCGCGGCGAGACCTCAAAGCCCCGCTCCGCTAGATCGATGGCGGGTTCGAACAGCTTCGCCCAGGGCAGGCGGCCGTGGTCGCGGTGGGCCAGCTCCAACATGCGCGCCAGGCCCGGCGCGCCGACCGAGCGCCCGCCCACGACCGCGTCCCAGAACTTCAGGGGCGTGCCGTCGGGCTTGAGGAACAGTTGGGGCGTGGCCGCGGCGGGCGCGGTCTCGCGGCCGTCGTAGCTGGTCACGGTGCCCCCCCCTGCGCGACTCGCGGCCTCGAAGTGGAGCAGGAAGGCGCCGCCGCCCAGGCCCGAGGACTGGGGTTCGACCAGATTGAGCACCAGTTGGGTGGCGATGGCGGCGTCCAGCGCCGAGCCGCCGGCGCGCAGGATGTCCAGCCCGGCGCGCGCCGCGAGCGGATTGGCGGCGGCGACCATGTGGCGCTCGGCCCGCACCGCGGCGGGAGCGGCCTGCGCGATGGGAGCGAAGATGGCGACGGCCCAAAAGACGGTGGAAACCGCGCCCAAGGCGCGTGTGACCGTATGCTGCGGCAAGTTGGCCTCCCCTGGAAATCGGTCCCGGTGTTTCTGGCCGATCCGATATGTCGGAAAGTTTAGCGGAAACCGGCCAGCGCCGCACGGCTTGCCATGATGCCAAGGAGCGCTACCTCAAGATATGGGCGTGGCTGGTAAAACCTGCGTCATCAGATCGTTGTTCCAGTCCCCCTCAACCTGAATGTGGGCCGCGGCGCCAAGCACGAATGCCTCGATCAGGTTGTGGTTCAAATAAGCGTAGAAGCCCGGTTGCCGGAAGGTATAGAGCGACACACCTGCGGATCCACCGCGGATCAACCATGTCTCCAGGTTGGTGGCCGGAGGATCGTCGAAGGAACCGGTCTCCCAGACCAAATCCCCGTGTCCGCCAATCAAATGCGGCCGGGTGTCGCGATTGGCCTGGGCGTGAATGAACATCACCGTTTCTCCGACCTTCGCTATCATCGCGTTATCGTCCGCCAAGGCACCGACCCGGCCATTGAATACCACATGGCTCGGCGTCAGCGTTTTCATCCGCTCCAAAGTGTCGTCGAATGAGTCGAGTAAATCGTCGTAGCGCTTGAAGTCACCGCCAACGTCTTGCGGCACGTAGAAGTCCTGCTCGCCGATGTAATAGGCCCGATCGTAGTGTACGGAATTGCCCAGATGGTCTTTCAGCCCGTCCCGTGGCAACACCATCAAAGCGCCGTTCATACCGGAGATCACGTGCCACGGCACCATGATGCCGCCAGGGGCACAATGATAGACAAACACGCCCGGCTTGGTGACGCGGAACCGCAGAACGGATTTTTCGCCCGGCAGGACATGAGTGAGCTCTCCGCCGCCCATACCGCCGGTCGCGGCGTGGAAATCGATGTTGTGGCCGAGGCTGTTGCTTGCCGGGTTTTCCAGTGTCAGTTCAATATAGTCACCTTGATGGGCCACGATCAGCGGCCCGGGGACGGAGCCGTTGAATGTCATCGCCTGGACCTCGGTGCCATCGTCGTCGATCACCATGGCTTTCTCTTCGATGACCATACGGACTTGGATGACCTTTGGCGCACCGGAGGCCACCTGATCGTGGTCGGGAACAAACGGCGGCGGGACGAGATTCTGATGCACGCGTTCCAGAAGGTCTACGGTCATCGGAGCGTCAGGTCTGGCCCTCGCTGCATTTCGATTGGTTCCGCGCTCGGTCAGAGTGGACCTCATCTTGGGAGGGTTCGCGGTCGCGCCTAGGGCTCCGCCGAGCATCGTCGCCGCGGCGCCCGCTCCGGTGGCCGTGGCAAGAAGCTGTCGTCGTGAAAATCCGGACATCGTTCAATCTCCAACGCCGGTTTGGGGAGTGTGTTGTCATGTTTATGCGTATTGACAGGAGCCCGCATTGATCTGGATCAATCACCGAAATCCGAGAATTGCCGGTCGATTGCCGGTTGCTCGGTGAAGCGCCAAAAATCGGATGCTCGGGGCGTTGATTTTGTAGGATTTACTACCTTGATACGACTTCTTGGAGGCGTGACGGGCCCGGCGAAAATGGGTACCATATAGACCCTCGGAAACGGCTGATTCAGGCCATCATGACGAGCTTCGACATCGAGAATGTGGGCCAGCTCCGAAGCCCGGTGCCGCACCCCAGGTGGGGGCCCTCTCCGTGTAGCGCCTGCCCCGTGCGCCATTTGACGGTCTGCGCGGCTCTTGACGGGGAGGAGCTGGCGCAGATGTCGGCCATCGTTACCACCTTGGAGCTCTCGCCAGGCGATCCCCTGTTCGACGAGGGCGAGCCCGCCGATCACCTGTTCAACGTGACCGCGGGCGCGGTCAAGGTCTATAAGCTCTTGGCCGACGGCCGGCGGCAGATGACCGGGTTTCTGTTTGCCGGCGATTTTCTCGGCCTGGCCAACGAGGAGACCTACGCCTATAGCGCCGAGGCGATCATCCATACGGCGCTGTGCCGCTTCCCTCGGCGCAAGCTGGAGCGGTTGCTCGAGAAACACCCCAAGATGGGGCACCGCCTCCTCGGCATGGCCAGCCACGAGCTTGCCGTGGCCCAGGAGCAGATGCTGCTGCTCGGCCGCAAGACCGCGCGCGAGAAGATCGCCTCCTTCCTGCTCATGCTGTCGCGGCGCGCGACCCAGCGCGGCCAGGCCGGCGATCCGGTTTTGGTGCCCATGAGCCGCAACGACATCGGCGATTTCCTGGGCCTGACCACCGAGACGGTTAGCCGCACCTTCACCCGGCTCAAGCAGGGCGGCAGCATCCATTTGCTCCAGGGCGGCAAAGTGGCGCTCAGCGACCGCGCCCGCCTCGAGAGCATCGCCGAAGGGATTTGAGGCGCTGGAATCGGCGCGGGCGCGTGGCGCTGTCGTCGCGCAACCGCGGCCTGACCCCGGCCCAGCGGACCATCGTGCCGCGGTTCCACGAGACGCTGGTCGCGCTGGCGCGCGGCCGCGCCGCGCCCGGCGCGCGCCTGTTCGCCGCCGCCTGGCTCGGCGACATCCGCCTGATCGACAGTATCGCGGTTGGTTGAACCGGCCGGCGCGCGTAGCGGGGCCTTTGGTATTATCCCCTTGCCACGCTTTTCACGATCGGCGGCACCGACTGGAGCTCGGTGTCCCAAGGGAACAGAATCCAGGTGTCCTGGCTGACTTCGGTGATGAAGCTGTCGACCAGGGGCCGCCCGGCCGGCTTGGCGTAGATGGTGGCGAAGTGAGCCGCCGGCAGCATGTCGCGCACCACCTTGGCGGTGCGCCCGGTGTCCACCAAATCATCGATCAGCAACCAGCCGGTGCCGTCGCCGGGCACCGTCTTGAGCACCACGACCTCGCCCTGGTCGCGCTCTTCGTAGCTGGCAATGCAGACCGTGTCGATCAGGCGGACCTCGAGCTCGCGCGCGATGATCGCGGCCGGCACCATGCCGCCGCGGGTGATCGCCGCGATGCCTTGCCATGGCCCACCCTCGACCAGGCGCCACGCGAGCGCCCGGGAATCGCGGTGCAACTGATCCCAGGATACGGGGAAAGTCTTTTGCATTACGGGTGTTTCCGGCACGGCCGCCGCCTTCCGATTTATACCAAAGGTCCTTGATAATGACCCCTAGAGATCGCGTGGGCGATCCGTCGGGCCAGGGCAGGCTCTGCCGGATTAGAACCCAAGCGCGCGCCGCGGACAACGCCGCGCGTGCGCGGCCGGGCCAAACGATCTGTGGATAACCTGTGGATGGAATGTGCGTGACTCAAATCATTATCCACAAGAATCTGCACCGCGTGGAGACTTTACGATTGAAGCCAAACGCGCTTCGGAGGAACATGAATTGCGCGTTCTGATCCTTCGGGATCGTGAGCGCGTGAACCGGAAAGCCCTCTTGGGCGGAATGGTTCGCCGGGCGGCAAGGCCTTCGGGTCGGGTCGTTCAACGAACCCGGAAGTTCGAGGCTGAACGGGATATCGGATTGCAGAGCCTTCGGGCCGCGCTTTTCGGGGGAACGCAAGGTTCAAAGGCCGAATGGTTCGAGAGGCGTCAGGAGTGTTCTTCGGAACACGTGTGTTGGGCCCCGCGTCCGCGCACCTGACGCCTCTTTTAATGCGCGCGCGCCAGGCGCCACCTTAAAAGCGCGGCCTCCCCCGGGGCCGGGGCGGCCGGGGCGGCCCGCACGGTTCGATCTTTTATAGCAATATCAAAATGTTACGACGCTGTCGCGGGCGCGCGGGGAATCGTCATGACCGATAAAAACCAGAGGCCCGGCGCGAGCGTGTCGCGCCGGGCCTCGGCCGTCAGGAGTTAGATTGGACCCGCGTCCATAGCACCTGTGCCCGACCTCTTAGCAAACGCGGAATCACGGCGTCAACTAAATTTTGTGGGAAAGGTTAACAAAACCTCAACATCTTGTGGATGCTCGGTCCTGCAATAGCTTTGTGTCAGCCATGCTAGAGCCCGCGCAAACCCCCACCGGCGGTGGCGCCAGCGCGCCATAGACGCGGCCGGTCAGGCTGGCGCCGATGTATTCGCCGGTGTCGATGCCGATCTGCATGGCGGTCAGGTTGGAGCGCTCGGTGGTGACATAGTTCTGAGCCCGGGCGATGTCGTCGGTCAGCTCGTCGAGCAGGCGGTCGACCACCACCACGGTCTTGCCGACCTCGTCTTCGAGTACAGCCAGTTGCCGGTGATCCTCCTCGACCGCGCCGCCCAGCTCGGTGGTCGCGCGGGTCGATTCCAGCAGAAACGCGGCCAGCGCCGAAGTCGAGGCCGATTCGTTGGACAGGGCGATCAGGCTGGTGATGCTATCGCCGACCTTGTCGAGCCCGGCTTGGGATTGGTTCCACTGGGCCACCAGTTCCGGACTGCCCGGCGTGGCGCCGGCCAGGAGCCGCGAGTTCATGGCGCCGGCCAGGCGGTGGTAGGCGCTCGTGCTTTCCCGCGTCGCGCCGCGATATATCTGGAGCTGATGATTGTGCTCGCTCAGGCGGCCTTGCAAACGCCCGAGATCGCCGCGCAGATCGTCGATTTTTTGTCCGACGCGGGTGCCGCTTGGCGTACCATCGGTGACCCCGGGAGTTTCGAAGTTCGTGGTGCCGAGGATCGGCGGTGCGCCGGTTCCCGGCATCGCTTGCGCCTTGACCGGCTGCGGCTGGGCCGACGCCGCGCTCACCTTCTTGTCGCCGACCAGGTCGTCTCCGGTCAGCGAGGGCAACAGGGCCTCGTCCGAAAGCCCGCATCCGGCCAAGAATAGTGTGGCGCCGAATACAATAGTCATGTGGTGAAGTAGAGAATACACCGATTTATTCACCAAATAACTCGCCGAATAATTCAACACGAACGTTACCTTCGTTTACGAAAGAATTAGTTGTTCGCGTGTCCCAGAAATCTTTCTAATAGTACTTGATGGCTTTTGGCCGGACAAGTCGGATTTCCCGCCGCCGGAGCCGGGGAAATCGGCGCGGCTCCAAGGCGTTGCGGTAGGGTCTCGGGAGCGCTTGCGAGGGTCGTCATGGGCCTTGCGAAGCCGGTCTGCTTCGCGGTAATGTCCGCGCCGCCTTGGCGTCGGGCGCGAGCCCCCTACCTAATTCGATGACGCCAAGCCCCCCGCGCGCCCGTAGCTCAATTGGATAGAGCGTCTGACTACGGATCAGGAGGTTGGGAGTTCGAGTCTTCCCGGGCGCGCCAATTCTTTCAGATAGTTAGTCCAGATTGACCGGACGACGCTCGGTCTGAGTGACCAATAAGTGACCGCGGCGACCGATTTCGAGCCCGATTCGCTCCCATGCCCGCGCCCTCAGATTCCCTCGTCGGCCTCGAGGAACAGCTCGCCGAATGCCGTGGCGATGGACTGCGCCGGCGAGCATGACGGCCTGGTGACTGCGGCGGGCTGCCGGTCCCCCACTCAGCTTGGTCGAGACGGGGTAAAGGGCGATTAGGCACACCCCCCGGGGGCAGGGGCGGGTTCATGGGTCCCGTCCCCAGATATTCCAGCCCAAAGGGCGTTTCTGCGACCTGTCCGATCGCGGCCGCGGTCATTTCAAATCGACGGTCCGGTGACCGCGGTGGCGCTAGCGTGTAGCCACCGTCCTTATGTCGAGCGGGTGGGCAATGCCGGGTTGAGAGCGCTGTGTGGTAGACGCGAGGTCGAGGATCGCGCGGATTTTGGTAGAACAATCAAGAAAGTATCTTCTAGGTCTCTGACGCCTCCTTTGGGCGCGCGAAGCGGAGCAACAGAGCACCAGTTTTCAACTCTTCTCGCTCAGTCTGAACAAGCGTGCGTAGCTTGCCCTCTTTCTGTATGACGAAAGGAGAAATAGTGATCTGTGCCCCTACAACAAGAATATTTTTTTCATCAATGGTCCCTTTTGAAGGCTCTAACTCGCCGGTTTCAAGCAAGGCCACTTCTTCA
>CAXMQD010000428.1:0-1844 GCA_964194965.1 uncultured Acidimicrobiia bacterium
CCTTGCCACCAGGCGAGGGGGGTCAGGAGTCGCATGCCGCGTTCTCCACCATCCAGGCGCAGATCTCGGGAAACGAGATGCCGAGATGCGCCGCTTGTTCGGGAACCAGGCTGAGTGGGGTCATGCCCGGTTGGGTATTGACCTCGAGCCAGTACAGCTCGCCCATGCCGCCGTTTTCGATTTGGGTGTCGTCGTAGCGGAAATCCGAGCGCGACACGCCGCGACAGCCCAGCGCCTGGTGCGCGGCCAGCGCGGCGTCGAGCGCCGCCTGGGTCGCTTTGGGGCCGATCTCGGCGGGGATGACATGGATCGCCCGGCCATCGGTGTACTTGGCTTCGTAGTCGTAGAAGCCGGACTTGGCCTGGATGTCGGTGACCGCCAGCGCCCGGTCGCCCATCACCGAGACAGTGAGCTCGCGCCCGGAAATGAACGGCTCGATCAGAACCTCTTCGCCGAACCCCCAGGCCGCGTCGTCGACCGCCGGCCGGTTGTCGCCCTCCCGCACGATGCGCACGCCGACACTCGAGCCCTCGTTGATCGGCTTGATCACGTAGGGCCGCGCGATCGGCTCGCGTTCCCGTAACTCCGCGCGGTGGACCACCAGGCCCCGGGGCGAGGTGACGCCGGCGGCGGCGACCACGCGCTTGGCCGCGACCTTGTCCATCGCCATGGCCGAAGCCATCACCCCGGAGTGGGTGTAGGGAATGTGCATGAGCTCGAGCAGGCCCTGGACGCAACCGTCCTCGCCCCAACGGCCGTGGAGCGCGTTGAATACCGCGTCCGGCGCTGGGGTCAACGCCGCGACCAGGGCGCCGACGTCGCGCCCGACATCGATCTCGGTCACCTGGTAGCCGGCCTCGCCCAGTGCCTTGGCGCAGGCCTTGCCGCTGACCAAAGAGACCTCGCGCTCGGCGGAGACGCCGCCCATGAGTACCGCGACGTGCTTGCTCATGCCACGCCTCCCGGGCCTTGCGACCCCTTCGGCTCGCCGATGCGGCGGATCTCCCACTCCAGTTCGACGCCGCAGGCCTCGCGTACCCGGGCGCGGACCGCCTCGCCCAGGTCCTCGAGGTCGGCGGCGGTCGCGGTGCCGGTATTGATCATGAAGTTGCAGTGCTGCTCGGAGACCATGGCGCCGCCGCGGCGTAGCCCCCGGCAACCGGCCCGGTCGATCAGCTGCCAAGCTTTGGCGCCGCCCGAGACGCCGGGGTCCGGGTTCTTGAATGTCGAGCCGCCGGTGCGGCTGCGGATCGGTTGGCTGTCGCCGCGCGCGGTCTGGATCTCGGCCATACGCTGGGCGATCGCCCCGGGCGTCTCGGCGTGACCGCGCAGGCGGGCGCCGAGGAAGATCCATCCGGCCGGCACCGCGGAATGGCGATAGGAAAAGCCGAAGTCCTCGCGGCCCAAGCGGTGCGGTTTGCCGGCGGGATCGACGGCCTCGGCTTCGACCAGGACGGCCTCCAACTCGCGGCCGTAGGCGCCGGCGTTCATGCGCAGCGCGCCGCCGATGGTGCCGGGCACGCCGCACAGGAATTCGAGCCCGCCGATGCCCGCGGCCTGGGCCACCTTCGCGGCGTTGAGGTCGAGGGCGCCGGCGCCACAGACCAAGTCGTGGCCGTCCGCCGCGATCTCCGCGAAGCCGCGTCCCAGGCGCACTACCACGCCACGCACGCCGCCATCGCGCACCAGCAGGTTGGAGCCGACGCCGATCACCGTGACCGGGACATCGCCGGGCTTGCCGGCCAGGAACTCGGCGAGGTCGGCCCGGTCCGCGGGGCGGAAGCTGACCTCGGCCGGTCCGCCGACGCGGAACCAGGTCACCGAATCGAGCGGCGCGTTCTCCC
>CAXMQD010000429.1:0-4167 GCA_964194965.1 uncultured Acidimicrobiia bacterium
GCCGACCTCGCCACCGCGCGCGGCTTCGTCTTCCCGCCGCTCGAGAAGGCGCGAGCCGACTCGCTGCGGGCGCAGTTGCCCGACTTCACCACCATCGCCAATCCGCTCGACTACAACACCGCGATCTGGGGCGATCCCGAGGCGATGGAGCGTTGCTTCGCGACCATGCTGGCGAGCGGTTACGATTTCAGCGTCTTGATCTTCGACTACCCGCGCACCGAGGCGCCGGGCATCGAGGCCTGGGACACGGCGCTCGACGCCTTTGTCGCGGCTGTCGCGGCGACCGGCGCGCGCGCCGCGGTGATGAGCACCATGGCCGAGTTGCTACCGGCCCGCGTGCGCGAGCGCCTGGCCGCCCGTGGCATCGTGCCGCTGCAGGGCCTGGAGGAGGCGGTGACGGCGCTCGCGGCGGCGGCACGCATCGGCGAGGCGCGGGCCCGTATTCTGGTGAATGGTTCGGCGCGTGCGGCGATTCTGCCACCGGCCGTGCCCAAACCGCTCCCGGTCGCGGTAATGAGCGAGTGGGACGGCAAGCGGCTCCTGGCCGCGAATGGCCTGTCGGTGCCCGAGGGCCGCCTGGTGGCGCCGGAGGACGCGGCCATCGCGGCCGCCGAGCTCGGTTATCCGGTTGCGGTCAAGGGCACGGCGCCGGGGCTCGCCCACAAGTCCGATCTCGGTGCGGTGCAACTCGATCTGGACAGCGCCGGGGCCGTCGCCAGGGCCGCCGAGGAGGTACCGGCGCTGTTGCCCGATCCGCCGGGCGGCGCACCCCGGGTGCTGGTCGAACGCATGGTCGACGGCGCGGTCGCGGAGGTCCTGGTCGGAGTCGTCGCCGACGCCCAGTTCGGCCTCGCCTTGGTGCTCGGCTCCGGCGGCGCTCTGGTCGAGTTGGTACGGGACAGCCGAACCTTGTTGTTGCCCACGACCCGCGACGATGTCGCCGGTGCGCTCGATTCGCTCGCGGTGGCGCGGCTGATCGCCGGTTACCGGGGCCGGCCCGAGGGCGACCGCGAGGCGGTCATCGAGGCGGTGTTGGCGATCGCGGCCTTCGCCCAAGAGCGGCGCGGCCGGCTGGCCGAGCTTGACGTCAACCCGCTCATGGTGTTGCCGCGCGGACGCGGCGTGGTAGTTGCCGACGTCATGATTCGAATGGATGAGGGAAAAGGGTGAAAAAATGACCGATCCGGTTCGCTGCGAGCGCCGAGGCCAAGTGTTGGAAATCACCATCGACCGGCCCAAGGCCAACGCCATCGACATGGCGACCAGCCGGGCGCTGGGCGACGCCTTCATTGGTTATCGCGACGATCCCGGCCTGCGCGCGGCGATCGTCACCGGCGCGGGCGAGCGCATCTTCTCGGCCGGCTGGGACCTGAAGGCCGCGGCCGAGGGAACCGAGGCCATCGACACCGATTACGGCGCCGGCGGCTTCGCCGGCCTGACCGAGCTGTTCGATCTCAACAAGCCGGTGATCGCGGCGCTCAACGGCGCGGCGGTGGGCGGCGGGCTCGAAATCGCGCTGGCCTCGGATCTGATCGTGGCCGCCGAGCACGTCACCGTCGCCCTGCCCGAGGCCATGCTGGGCATCCTGGCCAGTGGCGGCGGCATCGTGCGCCTGGCGCGCCAGATCCCGCGCCGGGTGGCCGTCGAAATGCTGCTGACCGGCCGCCGCATGGGCGCCGGGGAGGCGCTGCGCTGGGGCCTGTTCAACGAGGTGGTGCCCAAGGAGGAGCTGATGCCCCGGGCCCGCGCGCTGGCCGAGGGAATCGCCGCCGCCGCGCCGCTGGCGGTCGAAGCGACGCTGGAGATGCTGCGTTTGACCGAGGATATGACCGTCGAGGACACCTTCGCCGCCCAACACGGCGGCAAGTTGCCGGCCTACGATCGGATGCTGGCGTCCGAGGACGCCATCGAAGGCCCACGGGCCTTCGCCGAGAAGCGCGACCCGGTCTGGCAGGGGCGGTAAAAGAAGCCGACTCCGAAAACATATAAAACGCTCTGGACAAAACCCGCTGGGCGGTCCAAGAAGTCCTGGAAGTTTCGACCAAGGGCGCGGAGCACGCGGTCATGTTGAACCAAGCCAACCACGAGCCGCCGGAAAAGCTCGGCTTCCTGTTGGTGCCGGAGTTCTCCATGATCGGGTTCTTCTCGGCGGTGGAACCCTTGCGAGTGGCCAACCGCCTGTGCGGGCGCCCGCTATTTTCCTGGCACATCTTCTCGGCCGACGGCGAGCCGGTCCAGGCCAGCAACGGCATGACCATCGTCGCCGACGCGCCGATCTCGGCGATCGCGCGCTTTCCCACGGTGATCGTCTGCGCCTCCTTCGAGCCCGAGCGCTACAATAACAAAGCGGTGCTCGCCTGGCTGCGCCGGCTCGACCGCCAGGGCGCGCGCCTGGGAGCGCTGGAGACCGGGACCCAGGTCCTGGCCCGCGCCGGCCTGCTCGATGGCCACCGGGCGACGCTCCACTGGGAGAACCTGCCGGCCTTCGCCGAGCGCTATCCCGATATCGAAGTGACCCAGGAGTTGTTCGAGATCGACCGCAAGCGCATCACCTGTTCGGGCGGCACCGCGGCCATCGACCTGATGCTGCATCTGATCGCCGCGCGCCACGGCCAGGGCCTGGCGATCGAAGTCTCGGAACAACTTCTGCACGCCCGCATGCGGAGCCCGGACGACCACCAGCGCATCGCCGTCGGCCAGCGTCTGGGGGTTCGCCACCCCAAGCTTATCCGCATCGTGGAGGCCATGGAGAACAACCTGGAAGAGCCGCTCGGCCTCGACGAGCTGGCCGCCATCGGCGGCATTTCGCGGCGCCAGCTCGAGCGGTTGTACCGCGGCCACCTGGGCGACACGCCGACCGGTTATTACCTGAAACTGCGATTGCGCCGGGCGCGCCAGTTCCTGGAGCAGACCGAGATGTCGGTGCTCGACGTCTCGCTCGCCTGCGGCTTCATCTCGGCGCCCTATTTCTCGCGCGCCTACCGGGCCCTGTTCGGCCGCGCCCCACGCGACGATCGCCGCAATTTTCGCGCCGGCGAAGGCCGCACCGGCTGGTTCCTCACGCCCCCCGACGGCCAGGAACTGCAGTAGGCTTTCCGCCGACTTGGCCAGCGTTCCTCAGGCCAGCCGCAACCGGCTCCGCCCGAATCAAGCCGCGCACCGAGTTGCCCAGGTAGACGGTCTCGGCCGCGGCCAGGTCCTCGAGGTGTAGCACCCGTTCCTCGATCTCGACTTTGGGGTCGTCGATGAGCGCTTGGCGCAGGGTCCCGGGCAGTAGACCGCAAGCGATCGGCGGCGTCAGGAGCCGGCCGCCGCGCGCGACGAAAACCGTGGAAATGGCACCCTCGGTGACTTCGCCGCGGGTGTTGAGGAACACCACCTCGTCGCAGCCGGTTTCGGCCTCCAGCCGCGCGCGCTCGCCGTCGTAGAGCGCGCGCCGCGTGGTCTTGTGATAGAGCAACGATTCGTCCGGGTCGACGCGGCGTTCGGAGACGGCGTAGCGCCAGACCGTGGCGGGGTCGCGGGGCGCGAGCGCCGACGCCGTCACTTCGATACCGCCGTCCCGGTCGAGCAGCAGGCGCAGGCGGAGGTGGTCGCCGCCGGCTGCCGCGACCGCGTCATCCAAGGCCGCGCGTACCTTGCCCGGCTGGCAGGGGAAACCGAAGCGCGCGGCGGAAGCGACGAGCCGCGCTAGGTGTTCCTCGATCAGGTCATAGCCTTCGCCGCGGGACCAGCGCAGGGTCTCGATCAACTGGAAATCCGGCGCCGGTGCGCTCAGGAACCGCGCCTTGAGCAGACATTCCTCGTATTCGGCGGCCGGGTCGGAATCGTGGACGATGCCGCTGCCGATGCCCATCTGGCCGCGGCCGTCCCGATCGACGACCAGGGTGCGGATTGCCACGTTGAAGGCGAGGTCGCCGCTGGGCGCGATGGCGCCGATGGCGCCGGTATAGACGCCGCGCGCGCCGGGTTCCAACTCACGGATGATTTCCATGGCCCGGACCTTGGGGGCGCCGGTAATCGAGCCGCAGGGAAACAGACTGCCGATAATTTCCGCCAGATCGACATTGGCGCGCAGGCGCGCGGTCACGCTCGAGGTCATCTGGTGCACGGTGGGGAAGCTCTCGACCGAGAACAGCTCGGGCACCGCGACCGAGCCGATTTCCG
>CAXMQD010000430.1:0-4678 GCA_964194965.1 uncultured Acidimicrobiia bacterium
TCGACTTCCGCATCGATCCCTTCGGCGGCCACGTGTTCTACGGCGTGGATCTGAAGTAAGGTCGCGGGCGACACAAACCATCGTCCAGACACGGACGGGAGAGGCTTCCGGCCTCTCCCGTTCCGTTGTTTAATCGGGTCCCGTTGCAACCTCGGTCCGGGGCGAAAATCGTCGGGGAGATATGCTCCGTTTCGTTCTCACCCGCCTGCTCATGCTGGTGCCCACCTTCGTCGGGGTCACGGCGGCGGCCTTCGCCTTTATCCGCCTGATCCCCGGCGATCCGATCGAGCTTCTGGTCGGCGAGCGCGGCATCGATCCGGAGCGCCACGCCCGGCTGCTGCACGAGATGGGCTTCGACCGGCCGTTGTGGCAGCAGTATCTCGGCTTCCTGGGCGAGGTGCTGCAGGGCAACCTGGGCAAGTCGATCGTCACCAAGCAGCCGGTCCTGGACGAATTCCTGACCCTGTTCCCGGCGACCATCGAGCTGTCGGTCTGCGCGCTCATCGTCGCCCTCGCGATCGGCTTGCCGGCGGGTATTTTCGCCGCGGTGCGCCGGGGCTCGACCCTCGACCATTCGGTGATGGCCCTGTCGCTGACCGGCTTTTCCATGCCGATCTACTGGTCCGGTCTGATGATGATCATCCTGTTCTCGGGCATCCTGCAGTGGACGCCGGTCTCGGGCCGCATCTCGGCGCTGTTCTGGGTCGATCCGGTGACCGGTTTCATGTTGATCGATTCCCTGCTGTCCGATGAGAAAGGTGCGTTCATCTCGGCGACCCGGCATCTGATCTTGCCGTCCTTGGTATTGGCCACGATCCCGCTCGCGGTAATCGCGCGTCAGACCCGCTCGGCCATGCTCGAGGTGCTGAACGAGGATTACGTGCGCACCGCACGCGCCAAGGGCCTCTCGCCGTTCCGGGTGATCGGCCTGCACGCGCTGCGCAACGCGCTTATCCCGGTGATCACCGTGATCGGGCTGCAGGTTGGCGTGCTGCTCGCGGGCGCGATCCTGACCGAGACGATTTTCTCCTGGCCCGGCGTGGGCAAATGGCTGGTCGATTCGATATTCCGGCGCGACTACCCGTCGGTGCAGAGCGGGCTCTTGTTGATCGCTTGTGTGGTCATGACCGTGAACCTGACCGTCGACCTGCTCTACGGCCTGATCAACCCGCGCATCCGGCACGCGAGGTGAGGTGATGACGGCCACCGCGGAAACAGAACGGGATTTGCAAGCGGGTGTCGCGCCGGTCCATCCCTGGCGCGAGTTCTGGTATTACTTCAGCGAAAACACCGGCGCGGTCATCGGCCTGGTGACGGTCGTGACGATCGTTCTGATCGCGCTTTCCGCCGACCTGATCGCGCCGCATTCGCCGATCGAGCAGTACCGGGAACACTTTCTCCTGCCGCCGGTCTGGCTGGACGGCGGCAATTGGAGCTTCCCCTTGGGCACCGACGCCGTCGGCCGGGATATCCTTTCGCGGCTCATGCACGGCAGCCGCTATTCCCTGTTCGTCGGTGTCATCGTGCTCACGCTGTCGCTGTCCATTGGCATCACTCTCGGCCTGGTGGCCGCCTATTTCCGCGGTACCGTCGAGTTCGTGATCATGCGCATGATGGACGTGATTCTGGCGATCCCGGGCCTGCTGCTGGCGCTGGTCATCGTCGCCATTCTGGGACCCAGCCTGAGGAATGCCATGATCGCGATCGCGGTCGTATTCCTGCCCCATTTCGTGCGCCTGACGCGCGCCTCGGCGGTCACCGAGATGACGCTGGATTACGTCACCGCGAGCCGGGTCGCCGGCGCCGGGCGCCTGCGGCTGATGGTGATCACGGTGCTGCCCAACTGCATGGCGCCCTTGATCGTTCAGGCCTCGCTCGGGTTTTCGAGTGCGATCCTGGATGCCGCCGCGCTCGGCTTCCTGGGCATGGGCGCCCAGCCGCCGATACCGGAGTGGGGCACCATGCTGGCGGATGCGCGCGAGTTCATCCTGCGCGCCTGGTGGGTGGTGACGTTTCCGGGCCTGGCGATTCTGATCGCGGTCCTGGCTTTCAACTTGATGGGCGATGGCCTGCGCGACGCGCTCGACCCAAAGATGAAGCGGAGCTAACGCGCCATGGCCCTGCTCGAAATCCATAATCTCTCGGTCGAGTTCCAGACTGTGGCGGGTGCTTTCCGGGCGGTTGACGGGGTCGATCTCTCGCTCGAGGAAGGCGGGGTGCTCGGCGTGGTCGGCGAGTCCGGATCGGGCAAGAGTGTGACGATGCTGGCGCTGATGGGCCTGTTGCCCTGGACCGCCAAGGTCACGGCCGACCGGCTCGAATTCGACGGCGGCGACTTGCTGGGATTGGCGCCGGCCGAGCGGCGCCGGTTGGTGGGCAAGGACATCGCGATGATCTTCCAGGAGCCCATGACCAGCCTCAACCCCTGCTTCACGGTCGGATTCCAGATCATGGAATCGCTCAAGGCGCATTTGGGCGGCAGCCGCGCGGAGCGGCGTACCCGCGCGACCGAGCTGCTCGACCTGGTCGGAATTCCGGATGCGGCGAGCCGGTTGGGCGCATTCCCGCATCAGCTTTCGGGCGGCATGAACCAGCGCGTGATGATCGCCATGGCGATCTCCTGCAACCCGCGCCTACTGATCGCCGACGAGCCGTCCACTGCGCTCGATGTTACCATCCAAGCGCAGATCCTCGATCTGTTACTGAGGCTGCAGCGCGAGCAGGGCATGGCGCTGATGTTGATCACCCACGACATGGCGGTGGTGGCCGAGACCGCGCGCCGGGTCTCGGTCATGTACGCCGGCCAGCAGGTCGAGGAACGGGAAGTCGAGCGTCTGTTCGCGGTGCCGCGCCACCCCTACACCTCGGCCCTGCTCGACGCCTTGCCGGAACGCAGCCTTGGGCGCCGGCGCCTGCCGACCATTCCCGGCGTGGTGCCCGGCGCCGGCGACCGGCCGCCCGGCTGCCTGTTCGCGCCGCGCTGCCGCCATGCCGACGCGCGCTGCCACGCCGAGTGCCCGGACCTGGAAGCGGACCGCGGCGGCCGGCTGCGCTGTTACCACCCGCTCGACGGCGGCACGCCGAACCGGGTGGCCGGTGGCGAAGGTGGGGCGGCATGACCGGCGCGGCGCCGCGGCTGGATCCGATCCTCGAGGGGTTCGATCTGGCGCGCTACTACCAGGCCCGTCGCGGCATGCTCTCGGCCCCGGCCACGGTCAAGGCCCTGGACGGCGCCAGCTTCGAACTGACCAGCGGCGAAACGCTGGCGGTCGTGGGCGAATCCGGCTGCGGTAAGTCGACGCTCGCGCGGCTGGTCACGCTGATCGAGCCGCCGACCCGGGGCAGTCTGCGGTTCGATGGCGCCGAGGTGGTTGGCGCCACGGGGGAGCGCCTGAGAGAGCTGCGCCAGATGGTCCAGATCGTGTTTCAAGATCCCTACGGCTCGCTCAACCCGCGCAAGAAGGTGGGCGCGATTCTGGAGGAGCCCTTGGTCATCAACACCGGGATGAGCGCCGGCGCGCGCCGGTCCCGCGCCGAGGAAACCATGGCCAAGGTCGGCTTGCGGCCCGAACACTACGGCCGCTATCCCCACATGTTCTCCGGCGGCCAGCGTCAGCGCATCGCCATCGCCCGGGCGCTCATGCTGCGCCCCCGCGTCTTGGTTGCGGACGAGCCGGTCTCCGCGCTCGACGTCTCGATCCAGGCTCAGGTGCTCAATTTGCTGATGGACCTGAAGGAGGAGTTCGATCTCGCTTATCTGTTTATCTCTCACGACCTGAATGTCGTGCGCCACATCGCCCACGAAATCATGGTCATGTACCTGGGCCGGCCGGTGGAGCAGGGCCTGGCCGCGGCGGTTTTCGCCCGGCCGCGTCACCCCTACACCCGCGCGTTGCTGGCCAGTACGCCGGTGGTCGATCCAGCCCATCGCCGCCGCTGGGTGGCGCTCAAGGGCGAGCTGCCGTCGCCACTCGACCCGCCGCCGGGTTGCGCCTTTCACCGGCGTTGTCCCCACGCGACCGAGATCTGCGCGCGCGAGCGGCCACCCCTCGAACGACGCGAAGACCAACTGGTCGCCTGCCACCACGCGGACCAACTGCCTGACGACTGACGACTGACGACTGACGACTGACGATCGCCGTCACGGCGCGACAATCGCCAGGAACAACGGCCGCCAGGACCGGGGGCATCTCGCGGTTCCGGGCTGGGAACGGGCAGCGATAGCCGGCGCGGCGACGCCGAGGTAACAGTTTCGCGGCACGATCAAAACCGTTAAATACCGCCTCATATTGACACAAGATGCTGAATTTGCTTAAATAATACACGCCCGGACAAACCCAGGCGCGCTTGCCGCGAGGGTAAGCGATAAAAAAAAGAGTGAGGGGGGCTGGGTTGTTCTGGCAACGCCATGCCGCGATCGCGGCAATTCTATTGTTGCTCGGTGGATGTTCGGATTTCGGCCTCCGGGACGAGGTGGAAGCACCGGCGGATATGCCGCAAATCGCAAGCCAGATTTCCAATAGTCCGGTCGCCGGCGCCCGGTTGGGCGTAATGCCCGGATATCCGCCGGACCAGGATACGGCGCTGGGCAAAATCGACGAAATCAAAGGATATGCCGGCAATCGGCCCCGCCGGTCCGCGGCGTCGGTCCAGGTGTACCCGATCAAGATTCCGCCAA
>CAXMQD010000431.1:0-4351 GCA_964194965.1 uncultured Acidimicrobiia bacterium
ATTTGCTGGTGGCCGGCGCGCAGTGCCAGGCCTTGGGCGGCCTGGATGAACCCGCGCGAGCGCTCGGTATACTTTTCGAATTCCATCGATCCTCAGCCCTCCTCGCCCGCACCCGCATATTTCGCGGCACACGGTCAATGATGCTCGTTAACACTTTCGTACCGTCACCACGCCCGACTTTAGCGGCCCGTGACGCACCAGGCGTTGACCTATGTCACCCGCCTCACACTGGATATGGGGAATGCCGGGAAGCGCGCAAGGGCGGTTGGCGTGGGGCCGTGCCTCGGTTTCAAATTCTGCCGAACCAATGCCTGAACGCCCGGTTTCGATCGGTTGAGGTGCCCCTCTATAGCGGACGTAATCGCCTATAGTGCAAAATGACCGCCCGTGACCCATTGCAGTCTTTTGGTACGGCGTGATATTTCCTATGAAGTGGGTGACCGAGGTGGATACACTAAAGCGGGCAAGCCATGAGAATTCTCGTCACGGGAAGTGCCGGCCATCTCGGTGAGGCCATCATGCGCACCCTTGCACGGACCGGCCATGACGCGCTCGGTATCGACATTCTGGCGTCCCAATTCACCCAAGCGGTTGGTTCGATCGTCGACCGTGGCTTCGTTGAGCGCTGCATGGCGGGCATCGAAGCGGTCATTCACACGGCGACGCTGCACAAACCGCATGTCGCAACGCATAGTCGCCAGGACTTTGTCGACACCAACATCACCGGCACCCTCAATATGCTGGAAGAAGCAAGCCTGGCCGGGGTTGAGAGCTTTGTCTTTACCAGCACGACCAGTGCCTTTGGCGCCGCGCTGGTGCCGGCGGACGGCGCCCCGGCCATCTGGATAACCGAGGACGTGACCGCAATCCCCAAGAATATCTACGGCATCACCAAAATCGCGGCGGAGGATCTGTGCCATTTATTCCAGCGTCGAAAGGGGCTCCCCTGTGTCGTGTTGCGCACCTCGCGGTTCTTTCCCGAAATGGATGACAGCATGGTCCTGCGCGCGGCGTACCTAAACGACAATGCCAAGGCCAACGAATTCCTGTTTCGCCGGGTCGATCTGGAGGACGCCGTGAGCGCCCACCTCAATGCGGTGGAGCGCGCACCGGCGATCGGCTTTGGCCGCTATATCATCAGCGCGACGACGCCGTTCTGGCCGGAAGACCTCGCCGGATTGCACGAAGATGCCGCCGCTGTCGTGCGCCAACGGGTGCCGGCCTGCGAAGCCGAATATCAGCGCCGCGGCTGGCGCCTGTTCCCCAGCATCGACCGGGTCTATGTGAACCGGAAGGCCAGAGGCGATCTCGGTTGGCGCCCCAAATACGATTTCGGCCATATTGTTGGTCAATTGAAAGCCGGCGAGGAGCCCGGCAGCGACCTCGCCCGCACCGTAGGCGCGAAGGGCTATCATGCCGAAGTCTTTACCGAGGGACCCTATCCCGTCGAGTGATCTCGACAAACGACCGCTGTTGCCTAACATCGGCTGTTCCGACCACGCCCTTGGCACGTCTAGTTTAGTCCGGCCACCTCAACCGATCGACGCAACACTTTATCTTAAACGGCAAGATGGAGTATTGCGTCGATCAGTTGAGTGCACCAGCTGAATATTTCCGCTTGCCCCTCAGAGGACGATACCGTTGATGCTGCCGTACCGGGAACTGGATGATGCGGTCGGACTGACAGAGAAGGTCACTGGCCGGGCTTTTGATCGCTAATTCGGCCCGACGACGAAGGTAGATTGCAAAACAGACCGCCGGATCGGGACCGGATTTGTTGTCAACCGCCGCTACTGCTACCCTGCCCGCGACCGTGACCGCGAGTGGTCATCTGGGGAATCCCGAATTGGAACTCCACAAGAGAGAACAGATTCAATGAACAATTTTCAGACTATGGTTGGCATCCAGGTAGGGCTTGCGGCTATCGCCATAACGCTGCTGTGCGTTCCCGGCAACGCCTTTGCAGACGAGGTGTTTCTGAAGAATGGCGACAGAATTTCGGGTACGGTGATCAGTAAAACCGGTGACGTGCTTGTATTGGACACCAAGTATGCTGGCGAAATAAAGATCAATTGGGCGGACATCAGCGGGATGTCGACGGATCAATCCGTTCGCATTCAACTGGACGACGAAACGTTGCTGCAAGGCACGGTATCGACACCGGATGAAAACAGTTTGGAGGTCACTGGCGAGACGGCGGTGACCCGGAAAATAGTAACCTTGGATCAGGTTGAAGCCATTAATCCGCCGGTCCAACCGGATTTTACGATCACCGGACAAGCGAATTTTGGAGCGGTATTCGAACGCGGGAACACGGATGAAGACAATTTACATCTCGACGCAGAGTCGATTTTTCGCTGGCCGGACGACCGCGTAACGGTTTCGTTCGACGGTGATTTCGAGAATACCAACGACGAAACGACCAAGCAAGAATTCGATCTAATTGGAAACTATGATCATTTCCTAAATGAAAAATTGTATCTGAATAGCGGATTGTCGTTCGAACATGACGAGTTTGCCGATCTTGATTTGCGGACAACGCTTTCAGCCGGTGCCGGTTACCAGTTTTTCGACGATGATCGGACATTTCTATCCATTCAAGGCGGACCTGCCTATGTGTGGGAAAATTTCGATGTCGCCGACGATCAGGAATATTTGGCCGGCCTTTGGGCCTTGAGATACAGTTACTTTCTATATCCCGAGTGGAAACTTCAATTCTTCCACAATCACCGGATAACGCAGAGCCTGGAATCGCTTTCAGACTATATCTTTAAATCCAAGACAGGTTTGCGTGTGCCTATTTTCGATAACTTCCAAACCACAATTCGGTTCGACTTTGATCGCGACAATGCGCCCGGTGCGGGTGCCGATAAAAACGACTATAAATATTTACTGACCGCTGGTTACGGATGGTGATCGTTTTTCGATTGCAAACGGTTGCGGCCAATTTGCCAACACGATCGGAACCACCGGCAACCAGTACAGTTCGATTAGCTGTCGCTTTGGCGTTGTCAGTATGAGGTGATCTCGGAAAATCGGACAGGGAGCTATCTCGCCGCCGCCGGCAGGCAAGCGGGCCCAACCGGCTCGAACGACTTGTAGGTGAGAATGAACTCCGTGTGGCCCAACGCCTCGGACTTGGTGCGCGCGCCCTCGGCGACCGCGCGCACCGAGTCATAGATTTCGCCGCCCACGTCGTCGAGACTGGACTCGCCCTCCAGAATGCGCCCGGCGTTCACGTCCATGTCGTCCGGCAATGCGCGGAACGTTTCCGGGTTGGCGCAGATCTTGATGACCGGCGAGATCGCGGAGCCGACCACCGAACCCCTGCCGGTGACGAACAGGGTCATGTGGCAGCCCGAGGCAATCATCTCGACAATTTCCGCATTGTCGGAGATGTTGGGAAAGCCGAAGCGGACCTCGCCGTCGGGAACCACATCCATCAGGTAGAGTCCGCCCGTGGGCGGCCGGTCGCCGGGTTTGATCAGGCCGGAGATTGGAGAGGCGCCCGACTTCGCGTAGGCGCCCATCGATTTCTCCTCGATAGTCGACAGTCCGCCCTCGGCGTTTCCGGCGGCAAAGCTGCCATACCCCAGCGTGGCGTAGTACTTCGCCGCCTTGACGACGCAGGCGCGGATTTCGTCGCCCAGCTCCGGCGTGATGGCGCGTGACGCCATATGCTCCTCGCAGCCGATCAGCTCACCGGTCTCTTCGAAGATGCAAGCGGCGCCCTCCGCGACCAGCCGGTCGAACGCGCGTCCCGCCGCCGGGTTGCCCGTGATTCCGCTAGTGCCGTCGGAGCCTCCGCAGATCGTGCCGATGATCAGTTCGTCCACGGCCATCGGCACCGTTTCCGCATTCTCCAGCGCGCCGAGCTGGTCGCCGATCCACTCCTGCCCCGCGCGGATCGAGGCGAGGGTTCCGCCCGACTGCTGGATGGTCAACACCTCGACCGGGCGCCCGCTTTGTTCGATCACATCGGCGAGCCGGTACTTGTTGAAGCTTTCGCAACCCAGCGAAACCACCAGCGCGGCGCCGACATTGGGGTGGGTGCAAAGCTGCTCCATCATCGTTTGCGCATAGCGGTTCGGGTAACACCCGGGAAAGCCGATAATATGCACGTCGCGGCCCCGGAACGGCAACGCTATTTCCCGCACGACATGATGTGCGCATTCCACGAGGTAGGCCACCACGAGCGTATTGCGCACGCCCTTGCGGCCGTCCGGGCGCGGATAGCCTCTCATGACCCGCCCCTGGCGCTGGCGAAGGCGGCCTTCGCCTCCGCCAACGAGTATGACGCGGTGTAGTTGCTGCGGATGTTGTGGATATGCACGTGCTCGCCCGGCTTTAT
>CAXMQD010000432.1:0-2359 GCA_964194965.1 uncultured Acidimicrobiia bacterium
CGCAACGACAATTCGCAATCCAGCCGTGCGGCGGGCTTGGGGCGAGAAAGAAGTTATAAAATTTTCCATAATATACATTATGCGCGTTTTCGAGGGTTAGATTAGCCCCTATTTCCGGCAGTTTTCTCCCGATACGCCCGAAACGACACCGCGATTACATCATGATATCTGATGCTTCGGAAATAATTCGGAGGTTGCGAATTAACCGCGCGCCGAAAAACCGGTCAATCCTGATGATACCCGCATGCCGGCCGCTGCGCATTTCGCGGCCTCATGGACTGTGCCCTGCCGAGACGTGGCGCGATTTCCGCACGAGACTGAAATTACCGGAAATCTCGGCGGACTTTTGGGCCAGCGACGGGGCACGGATTATTCCAGCAGCGCACGGGTAAATCAATTTTCCCCCGGCCACTTGAACTCAGGTTCGCACACCCAGCTCCTCGAGGCGCTTGGCGGCCCATTCGTGGCCGCGTGCGGCGGAGCGGCGGAACCAACGGATGGCCTCGTCTTGGTCTTTCCCCACGCCCCAGCCATTCTCATACATCTGGCCCATGTTGTATTCGGCGTAGCTGTCGTATTTCTCGGCCGCTCTGCGGAACCATCGCAAGGCCTCCGGGTAGCTCTGCGTGACGCCCCAACCTTGGCGGTGCATATAGCCAAGGTCGTTCATGGCATTGATATGGCCTTGCTCTGCCGCGCGTTCGTACCAGGTCACCGCTTCGGCGTAATCCGCTTCGGTGCCCTCGCCTTTTTCGAACATCCAGCCAAGCCGGTTCTGTGCCGCCGCGTGCCCCTGTTCCGCGGCCTTGCGGTACGCGCGCAGGGCCAAGGCCAAGTTCTTGCGCACGCCCTGGCCGTAGTAGTGGCGGTCGCCTTTTTCGAAGTTCTCGTCGGCACCGGCGCTGCCGCGCCCGGCCATCCAGGAAAACAGCCCGCCGGGGCGCCGCTTTTTGGGTCCCGGCTCCGATTCGTCCGTAAAATCCGTGCGGGGCCCGGCGACCGGCACCGACGCGGTTTCAGCCTGTGCCGCTTCGGACAGGGCGGCCCCCGCCGGCGCGAATTTCGGGGCCGGCTCGAACGACGGCTTCGTTTGGGTAGGGGGCTGCTGGGCCGAGGCCTGGGCCGGGGGCTGGGCGGGCGTCGCGATCTCGACCACGGTGCTGTCTTCGTTTGGCGCTGCCTGCGCCGGCAATTCCACGACTTCGTCACGAATGGCTTTGATCGCCGCGCCGCTGACCTGGGCCGCGGGTTCCATTCCCGCGTCGCCCGAAGCCGCATCATTGGCGGCGCCGTCGGCGGCCCTGCCGGCGGCGGTGTCGCTTTGATTCCCCGCGGAACCGGTGCTCGGAAGGGGCGCCGGTTCGGCCCCGATATTCGGGATTGGCTCCGGTGCGGGTTCGATCGCGGTTTCCGGCTCCACGGACGCAGCCGGCGCGGCCGGTTCTGGGGCTGGTTCTGGGGCCGCCGCTTGGTCGGTATCGCGGTTGACGATCAGGCTGAGCGGCACCGAGTGGGGTTGCGTACCTTGCGCTGCCGCCTCCGCGTCAATCCCGGTCGCGACCACGGAGACCCGCATGCGCCCCTCGAGGCGTTGGTCGAAGACCGAACCGAAAATGATGTTGGCCTCGTTGTCGACCTCCTCGCGAATCCGGTTGGCCGCTTGATCGACTTCGAACAGTGTCAGGTCCATGCCGCCGGCGATATTGACGAGCACGCCGCGCGCGCCCTTCATGGAGATGTCATCGAGCAGCGGATTGGAGATCGCCGCCTCGGCGGCCTCCAGCGCCCGGTTCTCGCCCTCCGATTCACCGGTGCCCATGATCGCCTTGCCCATCTCCGCCATGACCGATTGGACGTCGGCGAAATCCAGGTTGATCAGACCCGGCATGACCATCAGGTCGGTGACCCCGCGCACCCCCGAGTGCAGTACTTCATCGGCAATTCGGAAGGCGTCGGCGAAGGTTGTTTTTTCGTCCGCGACCCGGAACAGATTCTGGTTCGGGATCACGATGAGCGTGTCCGCCTGCTTGCCGAGCTCGATGATCCCAGCCTCGGCCAGGCGCATGCGCCGGATGCCTTCGAAATGGAACGGCTTGGTCACCACACCGACGGTCAGGATACCGGCCTCGCGCGCGGCCCGCGCGATCACCGGCGCGCCGCCAGTGCCGGTGCCGCCCCCCATGCCGGCGGTGATGAACACCATGTTGGCGCCCTCGATCACGGCGAGAACCTCGTCGAGCGCCTCCTCCGTCGCCGCGCGCCCGACGTCCGGCTGGGACCCGGCGCCCAGGCCCCGGGTTACCCCCCTGCCCAGCTGCACCCGGTGCTCGCACTGCGATTGGGCGAGCGCCTGCGCGTC
>CAXMQD010000433.1:0-1521 GCA_964194965.1 uncultured Acidimicrobiia bacterium
CCCGCCTCCAGCGGCACACAGAGCCACTTGTGGGCGTCGATGGCGATGGAGTCGGCTTCGCGCAGGCCTTGGAGCTCGGCGGGCGCCTCCGAAGCCAACACCGCCGGCGCGCCGTAGGCGCCGTCGACGTGCAGCCACAGGCCATGGCGGCGCGCGATGGTCGCCATGTCGGGCAAGGGATCGACCGCACCGGTGCTCACGGTCCCGGCGGAACCCACGATCAGGAACGGCCGCTCGCCGGCCGCCAGATCGGCCGCGATCTGGGTTTCGAGCACGTCCGCGTCCATGCGCAGATCGCCGTCGGTCGCGACCCAGCAGATCGCCTCGCGGCCTAGGCCGAACAGATCGGCGGCCTTGTCCAGCCAGGTGTGGGTTTCCGGCGAGGCGTAGACCCTGAGCCGGGCCGGCCCCGCGGCCAGACCCTCGCGGCCCAGGTCCCAGCCGGCCCGGGCCCGGCGCGCGGCCAGGAAGCCGATGAAGTTGGCCGCGTTGCCGCCGCTGGTCAAAAGCCCACCGCAATCGCTGGGATAACCCAATAGCTCGGCGATCCAGCGCACCGCCTGTAGCTCGATCTCGGTCGGCAGCGGCGCCGAGGCCCAGGCCGCCAGGTTCGGGTTGACCGCCGAAGCCAGGAAGTCGGCGAGCATGCCAATCGGCGCCGGCGAGCCGATCACGTAGCCCCAGGAACGCGGGTGGCCGTTGAAGCGGCAGCCATCGAACAACAGGTCCGCCGCTTCGTCGATGAGCGCGCGCGGGTCCGCGCCGCCCTCGGGCAGCGGACCCTGGCCGACCCGGCGCCGCGCCTCGGCCGGCGACAGGTTCACGCTGGCCGGGCGCTCGCGCGCGGTCTCCAAGAACCCGGCGATGCGCTCCACCAAATGATGTCCGAGCGTGCGGAACTCCTCGGCGCTCATGTCGAGCGGCCCGGCCTCCTCGGTCATATCGATCCCCGTTATGGTTGGCAGGCTGCGGCCGGACCCTAGAGTAAAACCCGCCTAGGTGAAATCGATCACCGCATAACCGAGCAGGCGTTCGACTTCGGCGTGGTCCGGGTCGGGCTCCGGGCCGATGGGCGCGCGCGGGCCGAACGTCATCCGGATGAAGCGCCGCGCGATGCAGGCCTTACGGCCGTCCCCGGCCTTGAGGTCGAAGGCCGCCTCCTCGACCAAGAGCGCGCCGGCCAGGGTGTCGGCCATGAGGTCGAGCAGGCGGCGCGCCTGACGCGGCCCCTCCTCGGGCCGGCCGCGCAGGTAGGCGAGCGCCGCGCGGCAATCCCCGAGCGCGGCGCGCAACGGGACCACCGCGTCGTCCAAGGCCGCCGGCGCGACCTCGAGAACGCCCGCGACCCGCGCCACGAAGGCCGCGTCGCCGGGCAGCTTGCCGGTCGTGGCGCGCAGCAACTCGAGCGCCTGGATGTTGACCGGGCCTTCCCAGACCGGCAGCACCATGGCGTCGCGGAACAGCCGGGCGGTCGGCCATTCCTCGGTGTAACCGTTGCCGCCGACGATCTCGATGGCGCGA
>CAXMQD010000434.1:0-5925 GCA_964194965.1 uncultured Acidimicrobiia bacterium
CGACGTAGACCGGGCTGGCGCGCCCGGAGGTGAAGATGAACGGCTCCTCGGGCCGGAACAGGATCGCCTCGATGTCCATGAGGGTCGCGGAGGTGATGCGCGCGCTGTCGCCCAATTCGGGCGTGGCGGTTGCGGGTTTGGCGGTTGCGGGTTTGGTGGATTCGGGTTTGGTGGATTCGGGCATGGCGGGCGGGCTCCTTACGCGATCGGGGCTATTATCGGTCAAGCGAAAGCTTGGCAAAAGCCTAAAGCCGGGTCACATATCCACAGACATGACTGTGATTTCGGCGCCTGGCAGCGGGCGACCGTCTGCAGGGGAACGAATTTGAGTTCAAAACCGGCATTCGATCTCACTCTCTATCTCGTGGTCGGCTCCGACGTCACCCGGGGCCGGCCGCTCGACGAGGTCGTAACCGCGGCGGTGCGCGGTGGCGTGACTCTGGTGCAGCTGCGCGAGAAGGCGCTTTCCGATGCCGAGTTGGTCGCGGCGGCACGCGCGCTCAAGGGCCGGCTCGCGCCGCTTGGCGTGCCGCTTATCGTCAACGACCGGGCCGAGGTTGCCAGGGCCGCCGGCGCCGACGGGGTGCACCTGGGCTCGGACGACCTGGACGCCGCGCGGGCGCGGGAAATTCTGGGGCCCGCCGGCCTGATCGGGGTGTCCGCCGGCACGCCGGAGGAGGCGGCGCGGGTCGACAAGGGCCTCGCCGATTACGTCGGCATCGGCTCGGTCTATGCCACCGCGACCAAACCCGATGCCGGCCCGCCGATCGGGCTCGCCGGGCTGACCGCCCTCGCGCGCACGCTTCGGCCGCTGCCGGTGGTGGCGATCGGCGGCATCGGCGCGCGGCAAGCCGCCGAGGTCATGGCCGCCGGCGCCGCCGACGGCATCGCCGTGGTCTCGGCGATCTGCGGCGCCCCGGACCCCGAAGCCGCCGCCCGGGCCCTGCGTGGGAAGATCGGCGCGGGGCGCGAAAGAGCTACGAACGGTACTTGAAGGTGCCGCTGCCGGTAGCGACCAATCGGCCTTCGGCGTCGCGCACCTCGCAGCTTGAGAAGAAGATCGTCCGCCCGCCGCCCGTGCGCGTGGCGGTGGCGGTGAGCCGGGTTCCGGCGGCGACCGGGCGCAGGTACTGGGTAGTAAGCGAGAGCGTCAGCGCCCGGCGGCCCTGGCCGGGCGGCGGCTGGTAGCAACCGGCGAAGCCGCAGGTGGCGTCGATCACTGTGGCCAGCGCGCCGCCGTGCCATCGGCCGGCGCGGTTCATGTGCCGGTCGCCTGCTTCGAAGGAGATCTCGGCGGCGCCCTCGCTCCAGGCGGTCAGGCGGTAGCCGATCAGCTCGGCGAAGTTGCCGTGCTCGTAGTGCGGCGTCGTCATGGCGGCGGGAATCCTCTGAAATTCGACGAAATTTGGCGATCCTGATGCGGGCCGCAGCCTGCCGGAGCCCGCCCGGGCTGTCTAGTTCGGTTGGACCAGTTCGGTTGGGCCAGTTCGGTGGGCCAGCTTGACTCCCCAGCTTGACTCGGCGATCGGGTTCCATTAGAACAAAACAGGAACAAAAATGAGAACAGCGGATTTGCCATGCTCGCCTCTCTGTCGCCGCGCCAGTCTTTGCCCGCCGCTGCCCCGCGCCGTCCCGAGGGTGATCTCTCGGATCTGCGCGCGCGGGTTCGGGCTATCGAGCGCGGCGCGGCCTATGGCGGTTTGCGGCGCCGGGCCGCGCCGCTCGGTGTCCCGGCGCTCGACGCCCATCTGCCCGGCGGTGGTTTGCCGCTCGGCGGTCTGCACGAGATCGAGGGCGGCCGCGCCGAGTGGGACGACGGCGCCGCGACCGGCTTCTGCGCCGGTCTGCTCGTCCGCCTGCTGGACGCCGCCCCGGAACCCGGGAACGGACGGGGGCGCGGCAACAAGCCGGTGCTCTGGGTCAGTCCTTGGCGCGATCTCTATGCGCCCGGCCTCAAGGCCTTCGGGCTCGATCCCGGACGCCTGATTCAGGTCCACGCCGGCGGCGAGGCCGACGTGCTCTGGGCCATGGAGGAGGGTCTGCGCTGCGCCCGCCTAGCCGCGGTGGTCGGCGAGATCGACACGCTCGAGCGCGGGCCCGGCCGGCGCCTGCAACTCGCCGCCGAGGCCGGCGGGGTCACCGCCTTCGCCCTGCGCCGCGGCCTGCGCCCGGCGCGGCCGGCGCGCGCGGGACCCTCGGCCGCGGTCACCCGTTGGCGGGTCGAGGCCGACGCCATGTCGAGCGGGCCAGGCGCGGATAGGCCGGGCGCGGATCGGCCGGGCATAAGTGAATCGGGCCGGTCTCCGGCGCGGCCGCGCTGGCGGGTCGAGCTATTGCGCTGCCGCGGTGCGGCGCCGGGGCAGTGGTGTTTGGAGTGGGACGATGCGGCGAGTGGTTTCGCTGTGGCTGCCGCGCTTCGCGACCGACCGCCGGCGTTTGGCGCCGGACGGCCGGACGCCGGCGCGGACCGGCCCCGCTTGGCCGTCTAGGTCTGGGCCGTCTAGGTCTGGGCCGCCCCGCCACGGCGGCCGGCCGCTCGTCCTGGTCGATCGGGAACGCGGGCGTCTGCGGCTGGCCGCGGTCGATGCCGTGGCCGAGCGCGGCGGGCTTGTCCCCGGCCTGCCGCTGGCAGACGCCCGCGCCCGCGTCCCGGAGTTGGAGACCGCGGCCCACGATCCGGCCGGCGACGCCCGGGTGCTCGCCGAACTCGCCGCATGGTGCGACCGCTATACGCCCTGGGTCGCCGTGGACGGCAGCGCCAGCGCCAGTGCCAGTGGGGGGGGTGGAGGAGGGGGCTGCGACTGGGGCGGGGCCGCCGGACTGCTGCTCGACGTCACCGGCTGCTGTCATTTTTTTGGCAAGACCGAGCCTGAATCGGAAAACGCCCTACTCGCCGATCTGGTAACGCGTCTGGCGCGCCGCGGCGTGAGCGCGCGCGCGGCGCTTGCCGAGACCCCCGGCGCCGCCTGGGCGCTGGCCCGCTTCGCCGCCTTGCCGCCGGCGCGCCCCTGGATCGTGGTGCCGCCGGGCGGTGTCCGCGCCGCGCTCGCGCCCCTGCCGCCGGCCGCCCTGCGCCTGACGCCGGAAGCGGCCGAGCTTCTGG
Organism: uncultured Acidimicrobiia bacterium; assembly: GCA_964194965.1. Classification (GTDB taxonomy): domain Bacteria; phylum Pseudomonadota; class Alphaproteobacteria; order Kiloniellales; family J153; genus JACZVL01. The sequence goes on from CAXMQD010000434.1 coordinate 3,104, forward strand.
AACGCCTCGGCCTGCGCCGCCTGGAGGCGCTGTTCGAGTTGCCGCCGGCGGCGCTCGCACCGCGCGTCGGGCCCGGGGTGGCGCGCCGCCTGGCCCAGGCGCTTGGCGCCGAGCCGGAGCCGATCTCGCCGCGCCGGCCGGTATCGGCGCAACTCGTGCGCCGGGTCTTCGCCGAGCCCATCGTCGCCGCCAGCGATATCTCCCGCGCGCTCGAAGGCTTGCTCGCCGCGCTGTGTCGCGAGCTCGAAGCGGCCGGGCTCGGCGCCCGCCGGCTCGAGCTGGCCGGCCACCGGGTCGACGGTGGGGCGCGCCGCCTGCGGCTCGGCACCAGCCGGCCGAACCGCGACCCGGCGCACCTCGCGCGCCTGTTCGCGCCGCAACTGGAGCGGCTCGATCCCGGCTTCGGCATCGAGGTCATGACCCTGGCCGCGACCGCGACCCAAGAGCTGAGCGCCCTGCAACTGGTCCTCGCCGAGGCCGGTGAAGAGGGCGCCCCAGGGGCGTTCCCAGGCGTGGCCCCAGGGGCGGTCCCGGGGGCGGCCCCGGGGGCGGTAGCCGGAGAAAACGCCGATCCGGAACTCGCGGAGTTGATCGACCGCCTGAATAACCGTTTAGGCCCGGGCAGCGTGGCGCGCCCGGCCCCGCGCGCGAGCCACGTTCCCGAGCGCGCGGTGGCGCCGGCACCGGCCTTGCGCGAAACCTCGGCCGCCTGGGAGGGCGCCACGCGCGATTTGAGCGGCGATTTGGGCGGTGGCCCGGCGCCAGGGTCTGCTTTCGGGGCCGCGGTCCTTTCACGCCCCTTGCGCCTGTTGCCGCGGCCGGAACCGGTCGAGCCGGGGGACTCGATTGGTGCGCTGCTGCCCGACCACCCGCCGGCGCGGTTCCGCTGGCGCCGGCTCGGCCACGAGGTCGTCCGCGCCGAGGGACCGGAGCGCATTGAGCCCGAATGGTGGCATCCCCGCCCCGATCTGGCCGAGGAACCGGCACGCGACTACTTCCGGGTCGAGGTCACGGACGGCCGCCGCTACTGGCTGTACCGCGCGGACGGCGACTGGTTCCTGCACGGGGTGTTCGGGTGAGGGAAGAATGCTATCGAAACGCTAGCAAAGGAAGCGAAAATGGCCAACTTGACGATCCGCAACCTGGACGACGAGGTGGTTGCGCGGCCCAAGGCGGGCCATACGCCGAGTTGGTCCGCCACCTCTCGGACTTCTCGCCATGACAGCTCCCCCATGACCGCTTACGCCGAGCTGCAGGTCACCAGCAATTACTCCTTCTTGCGTGGCGGCTCGCATCCGGACGAGTTGGTGTTGAGCGCCAAGGCGCTGGGGCTGGCCGCGCTCGGCATCGCCGACCGCAATACCCTCGCCGGGGTGGTGCGCGCCCACGTCGCCGCCAAGCAGGCCGGGCTCAAGTTGCTGGTCGGCGCGCGGCTGGTGCCCGAGGACGGGCCGGAGCTGCTGTGCTACCCCTGCGACCGGGCCGCCTACGGCCGGCTGTGCCGGTTGCTGACGCTGGGCAAGCGGCGCGCCGAGAAGGGCGCGTGCCGTTTCACCCTGGCCGAGATCGAGGACCATGGCGCCGGCCAGGTCTTCATCGTGCTGCCGCCCGGCGGACCGGACGCGCCGGATGCGCCTGACCCCGGGGGCTTCCGCGAAACTCTGGCGCGCCTGGGCCGGCGTTTCCCCGGGTCGTGTTATCTGGCCGGGCAGGTCCTCTATCGCGGTGACGACGCGCGCGCGCTTTCGCGTTTGAACGACCTGGCCGCGGCCTGCAAGACGCCATTGGTTGCGAGCAACGACGTGCGCTTGCATACCCCCGCGCGCCGGGCGCTTTTGGACGCGCTGACCTGCGTGCGCGAGCACTGCACCATCGACGCGGCCGGCTTCCGGCTCGCGGCTAACGCCGAGCGCCACCTCAAGAACCCGGCCGAGATGGCGCGCCTGTTCCGCGACTATCCGGACGCGATCGCGCGCACGATCGAGATCGCCGAGCGCTGCCGCTTCAACCTCGACGAGCTCAGGTACGAATACCCCGAGGAACTGACTGATTCCGGGCGCAACCCCCAGGAGGAACTTGCGCATCAGACCCGGATCGGCGCGGCGGCGCGCTATCCCGGCGGCGTGCCGGGCGCGGTTCAGGCGACTCTCGACCACGAGCTCGCGTTGATTGGCCAGCTCGGATACGCGCCTTACTTTCTGACCGTGCACGACATCGTGCGCTTCGCTCGCGCGCGCGGCATTTTGTGCCAGGGCCGCGGTTCGGCGGCCAACTCGGCGGTCTGCTACTGCCTCGGCGTCACCGCGGTCGACCCGGCGCGCGTCGACCTGCTGTTCGAGCGCTTCGTCAGCGCCGAGCGCAACGAGCCGCCCGACATCGATGTCGACTTCGAGCACGAGCGCCGCGAAGAGGTGATCCAGTACATCTACGCCAAATACGGCCGCGACCGCGCCGGCCTCGCCGCCACGGTGATCTGCTACCGCGGCCGCGGCGCGCTGCGCGACATCGGCAAGGCCATGGGGCTCAGCGAGGACACGCTCTCGGCGCTCTCGGGCCTGGTCTGGGGTTGGAGCCGGGACGGCGTCGAGGACGCCGACCTACGCGAACTCGGCCTCGACCCGAACGAGCGCCGGCTGCGCCGGACCCTCGAGCTGGTGCGCGAGGCCTACGGCTTCCCGCGCCACCTGTCCCAGCACGTCGGCGGTTTCGTCATGACCCGCGGCCGCCTCGACGAGCTGGTGCCGATCGAAAACGCCGCCATGGAGGACCGCACGGTCATCGAGTGGGACAAGGACGACCTCGACGCCCTCGGGATCTTGAAG
>CAXMQD010000435.1:0-2827 GCA_964194965.1 uncultured Acidimicrobiia bacterium
ACGATCAGCAGCACCCCGGCCTCCTCGGCGATCTCGGCGAGCGCCTCCAGGTCGCTGACCACGCCGCCCGGGTTGGCCAAGCTCTCGCAGAAGATCGCCTTGCATTTGGGCGTGAGCGCGCGGCGCACGTTCTCCGGCTCGTCGAAGTCGACGAAGTGGCAGTGCCAATCGAACTTCTTGAAGGTCTTGCCGAATTGGGTGATCGAGCCGCCGTACAGCCGGGTCGAGGAGATGAACTCGTCGCCCGGCTCCATGAAGGCGAAGAAGGCGAGCAACTGGGCGGCGTGGCCCGAGGCGCAGCAGGTCGCGCCGCGGCCGTTCTCGAGGCTGGCGATGCGCTCCTCGAGCGCCGCTACCGTGGGGTTGCCCAGACGCGAATAGACGAATCCGAAGGTCTGCAGGTTGTACAGCGAGGCGGCGTGGTCGGCGTCATGGAACACGTAGGATGCGTTCTGGAAGATCGGAGTCTGACGCGCGCCGGTGATCGGCTCGGGCGCCGCGCCGGCGTGGATCATGCGGGTCTCGAAGCCGAACTCGCTCCTGTTGGGATTATCACGTCGGGTCATAGGATGCGCGCCCTCCGGCGCCGGCTGGAAATGATCCGCGAGTTGAAGCCGCCCCACGACAGTTCGGCGTGGAGGCGGCCGAATTCGATCTTGGGGCAGCGGTTCATGATCACCGTGAAGCCGGCGGCCGTGCCGCGGGCCGCGGCGGCGTCGTTGCGGATGCCGAGCTGCATCCAGACGATCCGGATGCCCTTCTCCTCCTTGAGCGCGATAGCCTCGTCGACGACCGCACCGGCGGCCTCGGCATCGCGGAATATGTCGACCATGTCGATCCGGCCGGGCACATCGGCGAGGGCGGCGTGGCAGATTTCACCCAGGACCGCCTCGCCGGCGGCGTGCGGGTTGACCGGAATCACCCGGTAGCTCTTGGCCTGGAGGTATTTCATGGCGAAAAAGCTGGGCCGGTTCCAGCGCGGGCTGATCCCGACCATGGCGATGGTCTGGACCGACCGCAGGATTTCGCGCAGGTGACCGTCGCCGTAGACCAGCTCGCCGCCGTTGGTGGTCACGCTCATGGGCCTCTCTGCCAAATACGGCCCCCACCGGGGGCCTCGGGGTTATTCAAAATGGGTTTAGGTTAACCTCATGGCAAGCCAGTTCTGCGATGATGGGGGCTGTCGCAGGTAGAGCGACAGGTCCCGCGCGAATGGACCCCCCCGTCCGTTGGCCTTTTAGGTCCTCAACCCGCGAGCGCGCGGGACCACCTCATCTCCCGCTCACGGTTTGTTACCAGCTTGTAATTTTGTTTTTCTCAAAAACATCAATGGATTACAGTGTTATTTTACATACGAAATATAGAAAATACCGGTATAAACCTGTTTTTAACCAATAAAAACAGTTCCATCTTTATCCTCACGCCTATTTGTGGGTCCAGACCGGCTCGCGCTTGCCGATGAAGGCGTCGATGCCCTCGCCGGCGTCGTGGAACATCATGTTCCGGGCCATCTCCACGCTGGCCAGCTCGTAGGCCGCTTCCAAGCCCAATTCCAGTTGCTGGTAGAACACCCGCTTGCCGGCGGCGACGGCGGCCTGGGACTTGCCGATGATCGACTGGGTCAACTCGGCGATCGCGGCATCGAGCCGTTCGGGTGGTGTCACGCGGTTGAGCAGGCCCAGATCGCAGGCCCGCTCGGCCGGGATGATGTCGCCGGTGAACAGCAGCTCGAAGGCGTCCTTGCGTTTGACCTTGCGGGCCAGCGCCACGCCAGGGGTCATGCAGAACAGGCCGACGTTGATACCCGAGGTGCCCAGGCTGGCCGCGCTCGAGGCCACCGCCAGATCGCAGGTCGCGACCAGCTGGCAGCCGGCGGCGGTGGCGATGCCGTGGACCCGGGCGATCACCGGCTGGGGCAAGCGGATGATCGACATCATCATCCGACTGCAGGTCTTGAACAGCTCTTCGTAATAGGCCTGCTCGGGCCGGGCGCGCATTTCCTTGAGGTCGTGGCCGGCGCAAAAGGCCCGGCCGCGCGCGGCCAGCACCACGGCCCGTACCGAGGTGTCCTCCGCGATCGCGTCGAAGGCGTTCTGGAGCGCCGCCAGCATGGCCTCGGAGAGCGCGTTGAATTGGTCCGGCCGGTTCAGGGTCAGGGTACAGACCCCACCCGCATCCGCGCGGATCAGAATCGGCTCGGCGGCGGTTTCGGCGCTTGCGGCGCTTTGGTCCTGGGCGCTCATAACCCCAATCTGCCGCGCCCGGGGGGTCGGGTGCAAGTCCCTTGCCGGACGCCGAATTTCGTGGTTCGAAGGGGCGGTGCAATATCGGGGAGCAGAGCCAGCCATGCCGCGCATTACGGCCCAGGAGGTAACCCAGCTTTGCGAGGAATCCTTGCCCTGGGCGGGCATCATGGGCTTCGAGATCACCGACATCGGCAAGGGCACCTGCCGGGTGCGCATGCCCCGGAAGGACGAATTCCTGCGCCCCGGCGGCACGGTCAACGGTCCGGCCCTGATGAGCTTGGCGGACTATGCCATGTACGTGGCGGTACTTTCGGCCATCGGCCGGGTCGAAATGGCGGTCACCACCAGCCTCAATCGCAACTTCCTGCGCCGGCCCAAGCCGGGCGCGGTGATCGCCGCCTGCCGCCTGCTCAAGCTCGGCAAGCGCCTGGCCTACGGCGAAGTCTCGCTGTTCAGCGAGGGCGAGGAGGCGGACGGCCCGGTCGCCCACGTCACCGCCACCTACTCGATCCCGCCGGAGCGCAACGGGGGTTAAGTCGTTGGCGATCCTTGAATAGTGCAGAGTACCAAGGAGTTAACTT
>CAXMQD010000436.1:0-1973 GCA_964194965.1 uncultured Acidimicrobiia bacterium
TGGTAGGACTCCAGGTAGCCGCGCATCCAATCGGCCATGTCCGGGTCGAGGGAGGCGGTCGGCTCGTCGAGCAGCAGCACCTCCGGCTCGTTGATCAGCGCCTTGGCAAGGGAAACCCGGGTTTTCTGCCCGGACGAGAGGTTGCCGCTGCGCTGGTTCAGAAGCCCGCTCAGTTCCAGGTCCTCCGCCAATGCGCCGATCCGCTCGGCGGCATTGGGAACACCGTAGAGCCGGGCGAAGAAGCGCAGGTTCTGGCGCACCGTGAGCCGGCGCGGCAGATCGACGTAGGGCGAGGAGAAGTTGATCCGGCCGAGCACCTGGTGCCGGTGCCGCGCCATATCGTGGCCGAGCACCCGCACCTGGCCGGCGCTCGGCAGCAGCAGGCCGAGCAACATGGAAATGGTGGTCGTTTTGCCGGCGCCGTTGGCGCCCAACAGTGCCACGGTCTCGCCGCGGCCGACCGAGAAGCTCACGTCCTCGACGGCGCGCAGTCCGTTGAAAGCCTTGGCCAGGCGCTCGACCTCGATGACGGCCGCGGAGTTGGAACGATCGGACACGCTTCTGATATGGCACCGATCGGTGCGCCGGGCCAGCGGCAAGTGGCAGACCGGCTGCGGCCAGCGGCCGCGGACCACGGCGCAAACGGCGGCTCCTGGCGTTTGCGGTGCCCCTGGCCTCGGGCCGGCGGCCGCTGGTATATTTTGGGTTGCCGGGAAGGGGTTGAACCAGCCGGGAGGGCTGTTTGAACGCGAAACACGCCAACGGCGGGCCACAGGGCGAGGACGGCGGCGCCGCGGTGCCGCCGAATACCCGGGCTTACGCCGTAGGGGATTGTCACGGCTGTCTGGAGGCGCTGCGCGAATTGCGGGAGGCGATCGTCGCGGATTCAGCGCGCGCGGACGCGGCAGGACCGCGCGCCCAACGCCGGGTCGTGGTCTACCTGGGCGACTACATCGACCGGGGCCCGGATTCGCGCGGCGTCATCGATCTGCTGATCGGCGAGCCCCTGGCGGGCTTCGAGACCATCCATATGTTGGGCAACCACGAAGCCCTCATGCGCGGGTTCCTCGACGGCGAGGACGTCGCCTCGGTCTGGATGATGAACGGCGGCATCGAAACCATGCGCAGCTACGGTCTCGACGTGACGGCCTTGAACGGGCCGTGGCCCGGAGGCGACGCGCTGGCCCTGCGCGATGCCCTCGCCGCGGTGGTGCCCCAAGCGCACCGCGCTTTCCTCGACGGTCTCGCCCTCTGCCACATCGAGGGCGACTACTTCTTCGTCCACGCCGGCATTCGCCCCAGTGTGCCGCTGGAGCGCCAGGGAGAGGACGATCTATTGTGGATTCGCGAGCCGTTTCTGCGCTCGACCGCCGATCACGGCAAGGTGGTGGTGCATGGCCACAGCGCGGCCCGGGAGCCCGAGGTGCGGGCCAACCGCATCGGCATCGACACCGGCGCCTGCTACGGCGGCAAGCTGACCGCGCTGGTGCTCGAAGACGACCGGCACCGCTTCCTGCAGGTGTGAATCCCCGAGCCGAGCCGGTTCAGGCGATCAGCTTGGCGATATAGGGCGGCAGCGCGAAGGCGCCCAAATGAACTTCGGGCGTGTAGTAGCCGGTCTCGATCGCGGCCGCCAAGAAACGGGCCTGGAGGGTATCCAGCGGGACGCGCCGGGGCGCCGGGTCGTCGCAGGCCCCGCCGAAGGCCATGGGCCCGCAGAAGTAGGTCGGGATGGTCGCGAGGTAACAGGTGGCGTCGGCGAAATGGCGGCGGAAGCAGGTCAAGGTGCCGGTCAGCTCGGGGCCCTGGAGGAACGGCACGCCGTTCTGAGTCACCAGGATGCCGCCCGGCGCCAGGCAGCGCCGGCAGTTCCTGTAGAAGTCTTCCTGGAACAGCACCTCGCCAGGTCCCACGGGATCGGTCGAATCGACGATGATGACGTCGTAGCGGGCCTGCGCGCGGGCGACGAAGTC
>CAXMQD010000437.1:0-2257 GCA_964194965.1 uncultured Acidimicrobiia bacterium
TTGAAGATCGTGGTCTTGCCCGCGCCGTTGGGGCCGATCAAGCCGGTGATGCGCCCCGCTTCGACCTCGAAGCTGCAGCCCCGCACGGCCTGCAGGCCCCCGAAGTTCTTCTCGAGGTTTTCGACTTTGAGCATGTCCCCCCTACATCCCCCATTATCCCCCCAATATTCCCTGGGGCGGTAGAACCAGTGAAGTACCATTTTCGCGAGGTTTTACAATACCCGCAAGCCGCCGGTTGCCGCCACCTGTCAGTCCCGCTATTCGACCAAGTCGTCAGCGATGATATAGAGGCAATCGCCCTGCCGGGTCATCGGCAACGGCCGATGGCAGATGACCGTGCCCGGCCGCGGCGCCTCGATCACCGTCGGCGACCGGTCCGGGTGCCGGGGGTTGTGGAGCCGCCCAAGCGGCTGGCCGCGCGCGACGTCGTCCTCCAGCGCCACGAGGGGTTCGAAGATACCATCGTCCGGACTGAGCACCAGGCAATCGAGATCGGGCGTCGCCATCATGCGCGTCGGCGGCCGGCCCATCGCCTCGGGCGGGACGATCGGCGCATCGAGGCTGCCGGCGAAGGCCAGGATGTTGCGGATGCCGGTTTCCGCGATCTCGATGGTCCTGGGAGTCACCCGCCCGGCGCCGCCAAGTTCGGCGGCGACGACGATTTTGCCGCGAATCTCGGCGTTCCATTCGAGCAGCCCATCCGGTTCCTGATCGACCGAAAACAGGGCGACCGGCGCGCCGAACGCTTTCATGCAATCGAGGCTCTTGGCATTGCGCGCAAGATCGTCGGTCCGGTGCATCATGGTCAGCGGCAGGTATTCCAAACTGGTGCCGCCGGCGTGGAGGTCGCTGACGAAATCGATGCGGGGGAAAATGCCGCGCACGATGAAATCGGCGAGCGCCTCGCTGAAGGTGCCCAGCCGGTCGCCCGGGAAGACCCGATTGAGATTGCTGCCGTCGATCGGCGAGAGCCGGCTGGCGGCGATCACGGCCTGGAGATTGAGGCAGGGGATGATGACGACGAGGCCTTTGACGGCGTCGGGGTCGAGGTCCCGCGCGACCTTCATGAGCGCGATCGGCCCTTCGTATTCGTCGCCATGGACGCCGCCGGTCAACAAATACCCGGGACCATCGCCATTGCGCACCACGATGATGGGAATCATCTCGGCGCCGTAGGCGGAGCGCTGGATGGAATTCGGCGCGATCAGATAGCCATACCGCTTGCCATTGCCGTCCAACGATACCGTCGATTGGATTCGCGAGTCTTGGAGCATGGCTTGAATCCCCTGGCCTGCGACGCGATCGCGACACTGCCTGCTTGGTTGGCCGAAAGCAAACGAGGCAACGGCAGCGCCGGCCGTCGATTTCGACCAGGCCATCGGCCACCATCTGCTCGAGCGCGACCGGTAGCGCGGTCCACCTCGACGGCATAGCGATAGGCGCGCATGGACGCCCTGCAGGCCGAGGCTGGCCCGATTCACCCCGACCCTTGCCATGGTCTTGGCCAGTTCCTGGTTGAATTCGCGCGGATCGTTCTCGACCGCGACATAGATCTCAGTCAACAGATCAATTATCGCCGTCAGGTAGTTGATAACACGCGTTAAAACGACTTGTTTCAGAATCACCGGCGTGCCGCCGCCGAGATGCAGGTGGCACACCTTGTGGCGCCCGGGCGGTCGTACTTGGCGAGCAGGTTGGTGGTTCGGTCGGCTTTTCTGGCCGTGACTTGGTATAGGGGCTCGGAAAATGCCCGCGCCTTGATACCGATCAGGCTGGCCGCGCCGGCAATCCCCTATTGCAGCCCCGGTAAAGAGCGAAAATCGGTGGCGAATGAGTAGTCGGGCCGGTCAAGAAAAACGGCGACACCGCAGGGGTATCGCCGCCTGACTCTTCGATCACATTGGTCGGGGAGACAGGATTTGAACCTGCGACCCCTGCGCCCCCAGCGCGTTGTCTCTGAGAACGTGAGAGCACGGCCATCAACCGCTATGAGAAGTTAACACCTTAGTAACAACCGGTTACAAAGCATCCTAAGTTTCTGGTTGTTGTCACCGTTCATGGCTGTATATTCAAAATGCACTTACCTCGCACTTATGAGAGGTGGCAGCCATGCGAGCGCTCATCGGAAACACCCTGCTCAAGAAGATCGACACACGGCCGAAGCCTTTCGAGATTCGAGATACCCGGCTCAAGGGATTCTTGCTCCGAGTGCAGCCCTCGGGTGTCACCACGTTCTATGTCGAGTATGCACGGGGAA
>CAXMQD010000438.1:0-2367 GCA_964194965.1 uncultured Acidimicrobiia bacterium
GCCCACCCACTGGCCCGCCGGCGCGCTCACGCGATCTCTATAGGTCATTACTTGGGACCTTTGGTATTAAGCGCCGCAGCACTTCTTATATTTCTTGCCCGAACCGCAAGGGCAAGGCTCGTTGCGGCCAACCTTAACGACTTGGCGCGGCCGCCCCTTCGGGTTCATGTCCCCATGCACGAAGACCCAGCGCCCCTGCTCGCGGCGAAAGCTCGCCAGTTCGTGATGCAGGTGCTGCTCGCCGTGCAGGCGGTAGCGGGCCACGAACTCCACCAAGCCGATCGCATCGTCCGCGCCGCCGTCGGTGACGGCGCGCACATCCAGGCCCTGCCACGCTGTATCTTTCGCCGTGCCGCCGGCCTCGACCGGGTCGAAGTCGGCACGCGCTTCCGGCGCCAAGGTGTCGGCGAGATAGTCCATATTGCCCAGCACGTAGGCGCTGTAGCGCGAGCGCATTAATGCCTCGGCGGTCGGCGCCGGCGCGCCGGCGATAATCGCGCCGCAACAGTCGTCAAGCTCCCGGCCGGAGCCGCAGGGGCAAGGGGTCATGGTTCGAGAATCCTCCAGTATCGGGATTATACTATCGCAATAACGCCACCAAGGTCCCGTCCGCCAGACCGTAGGCTATGTCGGGGCGGCCGTTTCCGTTGCGGTCGCGGACCTGAAAGTCGGTGACGATGGCGGCGTGGTGTTCGATCCCGCCCAACTCACGGAATGTGCCGCCGGCAAGGGAGACGATTCGCAGCTTGCGTCGACCCGCCGCGGGCAGGATCAGTTCTTGTGCCCCGTCGCCGTCGAGATCGAGCACCGCCGAGAGGCCGAGCGCACGCGAGCCCATGGCGTGGTTGGAGAAGCCAGGGAGCCTGCCTTCGCGGTGCAGGCGCTCGCCGTCGTACGACAGGACGTGCAGAATGCCACCGATGTGCGGGGTCTCGACATAGGCGATCTCGAGTCCGCCGTCGCCATCTAAATCGCCGATGCCGGCCGGATTCAGCCAGCGGTATGGCACGCCGATGGGTTCGGTCTCGGCGAGATGGACGATCTCGCCGTCCCGGACCCCGTAGACCGCAAGCGCTGCCCCGGCGTCCAGATAGGAGCGCACCACGATGATCTCGTCGCGGCCATCGCCATCAAGGTCGGCCACCCGTGGGCGCAGGTCCTCGAACACGGAATTGGGCGGCAGGCGGTAGTCGAGCTCGCGGCCGTCGCGCAGCCGGACCCGCAGGCCGCCCGCTTCAATCGCGTCGCCGAGCACGGCGTGGTCGTAGCGCGTGGTCGGCGCGACCAGCCAGGCGCCTGCGATATCGTGAAGGCCAATGGCGAAGGTTCCATCGGGCAGGGCGTCTCCCGACGGCCGGAGGCTTGCGGTTTCGGGAAATTCGGCCTTCGCGGCGCCGGGCAGCAGTTCGACCCGAATGCCCAAGGCCGCTAGGCCCTCGCCCGCCCGTGTTGGCGTGCCGGCACTCGCTAAAACCACCGACACAAGGGCGAAAAGGATTGCCCGGCCCATCATGGCACCCACCACCGACTTAGAAACGCAGTGGCATCGCTTGCTTGATATGCGGCAGGGCGCGGACCCGTTCCAAAACCTCAGCCGGTATCGCCTCGTCGACTTCCAGGAGCGCGATCGCCTCGGCGCCGCGCTCGGCCCGGCCCAGGTGGAAGGTGGCAATGTTGACCCCGGCGTCGCCCAATGTCTTGCCGAGCGCGCCAACCAGGCCCGGCCGGTCTTCGTTGTTGATGTAGAGCATGTGCGGGCCGAGCTCGGCCTCGATCTCGATGCCCTTGATCTCGACCAGGCGCGGCTTGGTGCCGCCGAACAGCGTGCCCGAGACCGAGCGCGGCCCCCGCTCGGTGGTCACGGTCAGGCGGATCAGAGTCTGGTAGTCGCAGTCGCGCTCGTGCTTCATTTCGGTCACGTCGATGTTGCGCTGGCGCGCCAGCACCGGCGCGCTGACCATGTTGACGTTGTCCAGGATCGGCCGCAGCAACCCGGTCAGCGCGATTTGGGTCAGCGGCCGGCAATTGAGTTCGGCGGCCTCGCCCTCGTATTCGATGGTCGCGCCCTTGAGCCCGGACCGGGTCAGTTGGCCCGCGAAGCTGCCCAAGAGTTCGGCCAGGCGCATGTAGGGGTTGAGGCGCTCGGCCTCCTCGGCGCTCAAAGCCGGCATGTTGATGGCGTTGGTGATGGCGCCGGTCAGCAGGTAGTCGGACATCTGCTCGGCGATCTGCAGCGCCACCTTCTCCTGGGCCTCGGTGGTCGCCGCCCCCAAGTGCGGCGTCGCCACTATCTGATCGAGGGCGAACAGCGGATTGTCGCGAGCCGGTTCCTGCGCGAAGACATCGAGCGCGGCGCCCGCTACCTGG
>CAXMQD010000439.1:0-2810 GCA_964194965.1 uncultured Acidimicrobiia bacterium
CCCCTCGGCGGCCCCGATTGCGGCGCCAGGGACCGGTTGGCCGCCGCGTTCCGAGACGCCTATGAAAACATCGGATTCAGCTACGTGGTCAACCACGGCGTCGACTCGGAACTGATCGCGGCTGTCTTCGCCGCCTCGCGCGCGTTTCACGCCCTGCCGCGCGCGGACAAGCAGGCGGTCCGGCTGAACGCAAATCATCGCGGCTTCATCGCCATCGACACCTCGACCGACCGGAACTCGAAGCTCGCCAGGGTCACCAAGCCGAACCAGAGCGAATCCTTCATCATGATGCGCGAGGCCGGTCCGGAGGACCCGGACGTGGAGGCCGGCGCGTACTTGGCTGGCCCGAACCTTTGGCCCGAGGCCATGCCCGGATTTCGAGAGGCGGCGACCCGCTACGATTCGGCGCTCGGAGATCTGGGAAGCAAACTGGTTCGCGTCATCGCGCAGGCCCTCGGCACCGACCCGGACGATTTCGCGCTTGCCTTCGACCCGCCAACCACCTTCCTGCGCCTACTCCGCTATCCGCCGCGGCCGCCGATGAGCCCGGGCGATCTTTACGGCTCGGCGCCGCATTGCGACTTCGGCTTCATCACCATCCTGGCGCAAGACGAGGCCGGCGGGCTTCAGGTCCGCAATACCGCGGGCGCGTGGATCGACGCCCCCTATCTGCCCGGCGCATTCGTCGTCAACACCGGCGACATGCTGCACCGTTGGAGCAACGGCCGGCTGCGGTCGACGCCGCACCGGGTCATTAACCGGTCCGGGCGCGCGCGCTATTCCTGCCCGTTCTTCTTCGACCCCCACGTCGGCACCGAGATCGCACCGCTGGAGAGTTGCATCGGCCCCGACCGCCCGGCCGCCTTCGAGCCCATCGTCTACGGCGAGTTTCTCCGCGCGGAGCTAAGCGCGGGTTACCAGGCGCATGGGGGCAAGAGAGCGGGCGCGTAACCGGAACCCGCCACCCCGGCGGGGAGGTTCATTCTGGTGGCGGCGTCGGTGCTGTCCGCGGCACCGGGTTCCCGGATTCCAATTTCGTGTAGGTTCGTTGGGCCTCCGTTATATAGTCGCGAACGATCGGCACGGCGTCGCGTTTGCGGGCCAACTGAATGTGAAACACGAGCTGACTTCCGGTGCGGAACATTATTTCGGCGCTGATCAGGTAGAACTCCCACATCCGGCCAAATTTCTCGTCGTACATGGCCTCGATCTTGTCGCGGTTGGCCTCGAAGCGCTGAATCCAATGAGCCAGGGTCTGGGCGTAGTGGAGCCGCAAAATCTCGAGGTCCGTGACCCACAGACTGTTCCGTTCGACGGCATCGAATACCTCGGACAGCGCCGGCGAATACGCGCCTGGGAAAATGTACTTTCGCAGCCATGGGCTGGCGGTTCCGGGCGGGCTCATATGTCCGATGGAATGGATTAGCGCGATCCCGTCATCGTCCAATAGATCATTGATCTTGGCGAAGAACTCGCCGTAATGGTGGACCCCGACGTGCTCGAACATACCGACCGAGACAATGCGATCGAAGCGCCCCGTCACCTCGCGATAATCCTTGAGCTCGAAGCGAACGCGGTCGCCCATACCGGCACTTTGAGCCCGGCTTTGGGCGCGCTCGTACTGCTCCTTGGAAAGCGTGACCCCAACCACCTCGACGTCGTTCATGGCCGCGAGATAGAGCGCCAGCTCGCCCCAGCCGCAACCGATGTCCAGCACTCTGAGACCCGGCGAGAGGTCGAGCTTGGCGGCCAAGAGCCGCAGCTTGTTGCGCTGCGCTTGCTCCAGGGTGTCGTCGTCGCTCAGAAAGTAGGCACAGGAATACTGCATGCCCTCGTCCAAGAACAACCGATAGAAATCGTTCCCTAAATCGTAGTGGTGCGCGACATTTTGCTGCGCCTTGCCGATTGGATTCGCCTGCTGAAATCTTTTGAAAAAGCGGGATACCCGCCGAAGGACTCTCTGGACCGGATACGATCCAAGCGAAATCCGATTGATGGAAATCAGCGTCAGGAAATCGCGCAGGGTCGAGTCCTCGAACGTCAGGCGGCCATCCATGTACGCTTCGCCGGCGTTCAGTTCGGGATTGAAGACAAGTTTATGGTAGAGCGATTTGTCGCTCAGCCGCATGGTGACGTTCGGTCCCGGCGCTCCGGAAAATACATGAACACGACCGTCGGCATCGATCACCTTGAGCGTGCCCACGCGCACGAAGGACTTCATCATGTGAGACAACGGGAACATACGCGCGTCCTTCGTTGTAGGGCTCCTTGGCGGCGACGAGCGGGGGCGGCGACGAGCGGGCAATCGGATGATGCGTCGTTGCGCCGGGCAGCCCCCCGGCCCGACGAGGCTACCATAGAGCACGCCCGATATCCTATTGTAGGCTGTCGCCGCCGCAACAATTCCGCAAAAAGAGGGACCGCCCCCATGACTGCCGCCGCCGTGATTGCCGGCAATTTCGAACGGATTGGGTTTATTGGATTGGGGGTCATGGGCGGGGCGATGTGCCGCAACCTGATCGCCAAGGGGTCCTGGCCGGTCACGGCCTTCGACCGGAACCCCGAAGCGCTCGCCCGGATCGCGGCCGCGGGTGCGGCGCCCGCGGCCTCCGCCGCCGAGGTCGTGGACGCGGCGGATGCGGTGATCACCTGCCTGCCCGGCGGCGCCGAGGTCCGCGCGCTGGTGCTCGGCCCCCCCAGTAGCGCCCCCGGTGGCGGCCCCAGTGGCGGCCCCGGCGGCGGCCCCGGCGGCGGCCCCGGCGGCGGCCCCGGCGGTATCCTCGGCCGACTCCGGGCCGGCCAGGTCCTGA
>CAXMQD010000440.1:0-2075 GCA_964194965.1 uncultured Acidimicrobiia bacterium
GGACCGGGTAATGGTGCGTTTCCAGGTGGGGTCCCAGATGGCGATGTCGGCGTCGCTGCCGACGGCGATCGTTCCCTTTCGGGGGTGAAGGCCGTAGATCTTGGCGGCGTTGGTCGAGGTCAACGCGACGAACTCGTTCAGAGACAGACGGCCCTTCCCCACGCCTTCGGAGAACAGCAACGGCATGCGGGTCTCGATGCCCGGCACGCCGTTGGCGATCTTCTTGAAGCTCGGATTTGGCCCGGCACTAAACTTACCGGTTTCGTCGTATCGGTACGGCGCGTGATCGGACGAAAATACCTGGAATGTGCCATTTTTCAGGCCCAGCCAAATCGCTTCCTGACCGGCCTTGTCGCGCGGCGGCGGCGAGCAGCAGAACTTGGCCCCTTCCATGCCGTCGCGATCCAGGTCCGCCGCCGTCAGGAACAGATACTGCGGGCAGGTCTCGCCATAGACGGGCAGGCCCCGATTGCGCGCGTTCAGAATTGCCTGCGCCGCTTCCGGCGCGGACACATGAACGATCAGCAGCTTGGCGTCGGCCAGCCGCGCCAGATCGATGGCCCGCCGCGAGGCCTCGCTTTCCGCGATCGGGTCGTGACTGACCGCATGGTACTTAGGTGCCACGTACCCACGCGTCAGCAGGCGTTCGGACAGCCAGTTTATGACGTCGTTGTTTTCCGCATGGACCATTGTCATGGCCCCGTGCCGGCGGGCCAAGGACAGCACATCGAGCATCTGCCGATCGTCGATCTTCAGCATTTCATAGGTCATGTAGACCTTGAAGGACGTATAACCCTCCATGATCAGCGCCGGCAGTTCCTGGCCCAGTACGTTTTCCGTCGGGTCCGAAATAATCAGGTGAAACGCATAATCGATGACCGCCTTGGGCCCGGCCCGTTCATGGGTGGTTTTGACCACATCGCGAAGGTGCTGGCCGCGATGCTGGGCGGCGAAGGGAAGGATCGTGGTGTTCCCGCCAAAAGCCGCGGAAACAGAGCCTGAATAAAAATCATCGGCCGTCATCACCTTGAACGACGATTCCTGTTCGATGTGGCAATGGGCGTCGATGCCGCCTGGCAGGACCAACATGCCAACCGCATCGATCTCGCGATCCGCCGGTCCGAGATCGTGGCCCAAGGCAACAACACGGCCGTCCCTGATTGCCACATCCGATCGGAAAGTGTCCGCCGCGGTGGCGACGGTGCCGCCTCTGACGATTAAATCGAAGTTGCCCAAGATCTCGCTCCTAAACGGATTTGATCGCGCCGCCATCGCAGCGGATCACGCTGCCGGTCACATAACTGGCGCCCTCGCTGGCCAGGAAAGCCGCCACGGCGGCAAACTCCTCCACCTTGCCATAGCACCCGGCGGGTATCGTCGCCCGCGAAGCCGTGGCAATGTCTTCAACGGACTTGCCCGTGCGTTTGGCGGCCGCCGCATCGAGCTGGTCCACGCGTTCGGTATGAATGCGGCCGGGAATCACCATGTTGACGGTGATGCCATCGCCGGCAACCTCGGAAGACAGCGTTTTCGACCAGCCGACCAAGGCGGAGCGCAAGGCGTTCGACATGCCGAGATTGGGAATCGGCTGCACCACTCCCGATGAGCCAAGCGTAATCACCCGGCCCCAGCCGGCATCGCGCATGGCGGGCAGGCAGAGACTCGTGATCTCGAAGACGCGGAGCACCATGGCATCGAACTGAGCCCGCCAAACTCCGGACTCCGGTGCGACGACCGAACCCGGCGGCGGACCGCCGGTGTTGTTGACCAGTATATCGACGCCGCCCAGTTTCTCCACCGCCGCATCGAACAGCGCCTTCGCGGAGCCCGAATCGGTGAGATCCAGTGTCGTGAACGCCGCCTTGCCGCGATTTTTCTCGTTGATGGCGGCCGCCCCCGCGGCCAGTTTTTCTTTCGAGCGCCCGCAAAGCAGAACGTTGGCGCCCTCTCCGGCCAGAGCCTCGGCGACACTCAGGCCGAGCCCGCGGCTCGACGCCAAGACAAGGGCGCGTTTTCCCGTCAGTCCGTAATCCATTAGCCGATATCTCTCAGTCTGTTTTCAAGTCGGGCCAATA
>CAXMQD010000441.1:0-1588 GCA_964194965.1 uncultured Acidimicrobiia bacterium
CGGGCGCGTCGTCGCCGTCGAGCTCGAGCGCGGCAATTCGTCACTGACGGTGCGCGCGCGCAAAGGCGTCGTACTTGCTTCGGGCGGTTTCGAATGGAACACACAGATGATGGCCGAGCACTTTCCAGGCCCGGTGGAGTGGACGGGTAGTCCCTCGACGAATACCGGCGACGGTCAGCGCATGGCAGCGGACGTCGGGGCAAAGCTCGATCGCATGGATCAGGCACTGCTCTTCGGCACGACGGCGGTTTCCTATGAGGGCAGCGTGCGCGGTTCGCCGGCCGGTGACTACTACATGCCGCATTCGATGATCGTGAACCGGCATGGCCGGCGCTTCATGAATGAGAAAGCGATGAACTTCGCGCTTGCTTTCGACGAGAAAGATTCCGAGTCCGGCGCACCGTTGCATCTGCCGGCCTGGCGGATCTACGACAGTCAATTCGCGTCCAAGTATCCGATGGCGTTGCCGAAGACGAATGAATTCGCGGCTCGCGTCATGGACAGAACGCTGCACGGTCTCGCAAAGCAGATCGGGATCGATCCCGCAGGACTCGAGAAGACGGCGGCCCGCTTCAGCCGCTTCGCCCGTGCCGGACGGGATGAGGACTACGGGCGCGGCGAGACATTCTGGGATCGACACCGGATGGCAGACCCGAACAACGAGCCGAACCCCACCCTCGGGCCCATCGAAGTACCGCCCTTCTACGCCTATCCCTTTAAGCTAAGTTTTCTCGGCACGAAAGGCGGGGCGCGTACCAACGAGCGAGGCCAGGTTGTCGACCAGCAAGGCGCTGTAATCGGTGGGCTCTACGCGGCCGGCAACGTAATGGCCAACCCGTTCGGCACTAAGGCTGTAGGCGCCGGTACGACGCTGGGACCATGCCTGACGTGGGGTTACATCTGCGGACTACACGCGCACCAGGAACTGGATTGACCAGTGCGCTCCTTTGCCTGCATCAGGCGGCATACCGAAACCGCCAGAAACTCTACTTCTGAACTGTGTCATTGACGGGTGAGCTTACGAGAACGACGAAATTCGGGGGCAGGTGCCACTATGAATGTCAGCCCCAAATGAAAAAGCCTCCGGCGCGAAACGCGCCGGAGGCTTCGAATAAGAACCTGGCAGTGTCCTACTTTCACATGGGGAAACCCCACACTATCATCGGCGCTGAGCGTTTTCACTACCGAGTTCGGGATGGAATCGGGTGGTTCCCACTCGCTATGGCCGCCAGGTAAACTGGTAAACAATCTGGAAGTTGTAATTAAAGGCGCCGGAAATGTTGCTTCCGGGCACCCAAGCCTGCAAACCGCTTGGGTGTTATATGGTCAAGCCTCACGGTCAATTAGTACTGGTTAGCTACACGCATTACTGCGCTTCCACACCCAGCCTATCAACGTCGTAGTCTCCGACGGACCTTCAGGGGCCTCTAGGACCCAGGGAAATCTAATCTTGAGGGGGGCTTCCCGCTTAGATGCTTTCAGCGGTTATCCCGTCCGTACATAGCTACCCGGCAATGCCACTGGCGTGACAACCGGAACACCAGAGGTACGTCCACTCCGGTCCTCTCGTACTAGGAGCAGCTCCTCT
>CAXMQD010000442.1:0-2176 GCA_964194965.1 uncultured Acidimicrobiia bacterium
CCGTCGCCCGGCGCCGGCGGCGAGGATCGTCCCACGGCGACCTGGGCCGAGGAGATTCCGGCCGGCGACGCCGCGGTCGGCATGTACGCCCGGATGTTCGACCTGACCGTGGTCGGCCGCCCGGTCCAGGGCAAGAGCACGCCGGCGGCGAGCACCCTGGAGACCGTCCTGTTCGACAGCGGCCGGCCGATCCTGATCGCGCCGCCATCCGCGCCCAAGAGCCTGGGTCGAACCGTGGTCGTATCGTGGAACGGCAGTACCGAGACCGCGCGCACGGTCGCCTTCGCCATGCCACTGCTGCGCCGCGCCGAACGAGTCGTGGTGCTGGCCGTCGAAGGGGTCATGGTCCCCGGCCCCTCCGTCGCGGAGGCGGCCCGGCACCTGCAGCTCAACGGCATCGCGGCTGAAACTCGGGAGGCCACCACCGACGGCCGCGGCGGCGGCAAAACCATCTTGGCCGAGGCCGCCACGCTCGGTGCCGACCTGCTGGTCAAGGGCGCCTACACCAATTCGCGCTTGCGTCAGATGATCTTCGGCGGCGCGACCTCGCAAATTTTGGCCGACGCCGATTTGCCGGTGTTCATGGCGCATTGAGGGCGGTACCGCTGTCGCTTTCGCCGCGCTTCATCGGCGTGGGAAACACGAAGCGCTGATAGAGGTACCCGATGCCGATCAGGAACAGCCCGAGCCCCAGAAACGAGGCCACCCGGTAAAGTCCGGTGAGTTCAGACATGTCGACCAGGAATACCTTGGCCACGGTCACCATCAGCAGCACCAGCGAGGCGTAGCGCAGGCTGGCGACCCCCCGAAGGATACCGATCCCCAGCAAGGCGAGCGCAAAGATCAGCCAGACCGCCGAATAGACGTAGAGTTCGGCGTCGCCGAGCGGGCCGTGGGCGAAGACCGGGCCCAGGAACGCGCGCCGCACCTCGAGCGATAGATAAGTCCAGATCAAAACCAGGCATAGAATGCCGCCGGCCCGGGCCAGGCGGAGATGACCGTCGGCGCGCAGGATTGCCGCAAAACGATAGGCAAACAGCGCCGGCACCGCGTAGGCGATGAACAGCAGGTTGACCACGGGAAGTTCGCCGACCGCGGCGCCGGACCATAGCGGATTTGCGACCAAGAGCTGCAACAGCACCACCTGCGCCGCACCCAGGCCGGCCAGGATACGCCAGCCAAATTTCAAGACCGGACGCGAATCGCGTTGCGCGTAGATCCAGACCAGATAGGCCATGGAGAGCCAGGCGACGCTGTTGAGGCTTTGCTCCAGGAGCCCGTAGTCGGGGCTGTCGAGCCGGCCCTCGACCAGGATGCGGATCTCGAAACTGACCAGCAAGGTGGCGAAGACCAGGCTACCCCACTCCAGGACCGTCACCAGAAGATCGCCGCCGCCGCGCCGGAAGCCACGCGCGGCATAAAAGAACGCCAATGCCGGCAGGCCATAGCCGTACAGTACCCAGTTGGCCCCGGCCAACTCGCCGGACGCATAGTCCACGATGTGGACGTTGAACACCAGGCGGACCAGGACCACGGCGGCGATCAGCGCCGCCACCGGCCGAAGCTGTGGAACTCCCAAGCGCCCGCAAACCCACGCCAGCGCCGGCAGCTGGAGCGCCAAAGCGACGGTCAGCCAAGCCTGCTCCAAGGCCATGGTGGCCGCGAGACTGATGGCGGCCACGGTCGCCGCGGCATAGATGCCGAGCACCAAATCGAGACGCCCGCCGTCGATCCGCCGGCGAACGAAGGCGGTGGCGCCGAGGCCGGCAGCGGCCAGCGCCAAGGCGGCGGCAGACCATTTCAGGTCGACCTCGAAGGCGGTGACGCGCCAGTAGGCGATCGCGAGTAGCGCCAGCGGCGTCGCCGCCGAGGCCAGCGCCCACAAGCCCGGACGGCGTACGCGCCACAGCGCCGCGAACCCGCCCAGCCCGAACAGCATTGCCGCGGCCAGCGAAACCCATACGAAGGGCGCCAGCGCCGGCGGCACGATCGGCCCCGGAGCGTGGCCGTAGGGGCGTCCCGCGATGGTGTAGAGCGGCGATCCCGTGTCGATGATCGCCGGCAGGTGCCAGACCGCCATCACCGCGACGACCAGCAGGGCCGCGGCTAGCACCAAGGCGTCGAATACCGCCTCGCGATAACCGACGATCAAACTCGCGATCGCAAAGGCCGCCAG
>CAXMQD010000443.1:0-2447 GCA_964194965.1 uncultured Acidimicrobiia bacterium
GCATGGCGCGGTCGACGGCCTTGCACATGTCGTAGACCGTGAGCGCGGCGATGGCGACTGCGGTGAGGGCCTCCATCTCGACCCCGGTCTTGCCGGTCAGCTTGCAGGTCGCGGTGATCTCGACCGCGGGCCGGGTCTCGCTGAGGGCGAGGTCGACCTTGACCGAGGTCAGCGCCAGCGGATGGCACAGCGGGATCAGGTCCGGCGTGCGCTTGGCGCCCATGATCCCGGCCAGGCGCGCGACCGACAGCACGTCGCCCTTCTCGACGCCGCCCGCGCGGATCAGGGCGTGGGTCTCGGGCTGCATCAGCACCGAGCCCTGGGCGACGGCCACGCGTTCGCTCGCGGCCTTGCCGGAGACGTCGACCATCACCGCCTTGCCGTCTTCGTCGAAGTGGGTGAAACCGGTCATCGCGTTTCCTCAGGCACTCGACGGCTGCGCGGCCAGGTTGCCCAGGAGCGCGGCGGTGGCGGCGGTCACGTCGTCTTGGCGCATGAGGGACTCGCCGATCAGAAAGGCCGCGGTGCCGGCCGTATGCAGGCGCTCCAGATCGGCGCGGGCGGACAGGCCGCTCTCGGCGACCAGCAGGCGCCCAGCCGGCACGCGCGGCGCCAGGGCCTCGGTGGTCGCCAAGTCCACCTTCAAGGTCTTGAGGTTGCGATTGTTGATGCCGATCAGCGGCGAGGCGAGGCCGAGCGCGCGGTCGAGCTCGGCGCCGTCGTGAACCTCGATGAGCGCGTCCATGGCGAGCGCGCGCGCCGTATCCTCCAGCTCGCGCGCCTGATCGTCGCTCAACGCGGCCATGATGAGCAGCACGCAGTCGGCGCCGAGCGCCCGGGATTCGACGATCTGATAGGGGTCGACCATGAAATCCTTGCGCAGGACCGGCAGCGCGGCGGCGCCACGCGCGGCGACCAGATCGGCGTCCTGGCCCTGGAAGTAGGGGGTGTCGGTCAGCACCGAGAGGCAGCTCGCGCCGCCCGCTTCGTAGGCTTGCGCCAGCGCCGGCGGATCGAAGTCGGCGCGGATCAAGCCCTTACTGGGCGAGGCCTTTTTGAGCTCGCAGATCAGCCCGTAGCGCCCGGCCGCGGCGCACTCGGCCAGGGCCCGGTGGAAGCCGCGCGGCGGTTCGGCCGCGGCGGCGCGCGCCTCGAGCTCACCGAGCGGGGTTTCGCGCTTGCGCGCCGCGACCAGGTCGCGCTTGTCGGCGCAGATGCGGGTCAGGACGTCGCTCACTCCGGCCACCTCGCGGGTTCCGCGCCCGGCGGCGGTGGCTCGTTGGTGATCGCGATCAGGCGCGCCAGGGTGTCGCGTGCGCGGCCGCTGTCGATCGCCTCGGCGGCCCGGGCGGCGCCCTCTCTCAGGTCCGCGGCCGTGCCGGCGACAATCAGGGCGGCGGCGCTGCCCAGGACCACGGCATCGCGGAACGCCCCGGCCTCGCCGTCGAGCAGGGCGACCATGGCCTGGGCGTTGTGCTTGGCGTCGCCGCCCTTGAGGTCTTCCAGGGTGGCGGTCGCGAGCCCGGCGTCGGCCGCGGTGACCTCGAAGGTCGTGACCTGGCCGTCCTTGAGCTCGGCGACCTGGGACGGGCCGAGGGTGGAGAGCTCGTCGAGCCCGCCCGCGCCGTGGAACACCCAGGCGCGCTCGTGGCCCAGGCCCTTGAGCACCTCGGCCAGGGGCGCGACCCAGTCGGGCGAGAACACGCCGATGGTCTGGCGCTTGACCCGGGCCGGGTTGGACAGCGGTCCGAGCAGGTTGAAGATGGTCCGGGTGCCGAGCTCGACCCGGGTCGGGCCGACGTGGCGCATGGCGCTGTGGTGGCGCGGCGCCATCAGGAAGCAGACCTTGGCCTCCCACAGCGCCTTCTTCACCAAGCTCATGTCGGCGTCGATGTTGACGCCGAGCGCGGTCAGCACGTCGGCCGCGCCGGACTTCGACGACAGCGCCCGGTTGCCGTGTTTGGCGACCGCCACGCCGCAGGCCGCGACCACCAGCGAACTGCCGGTCGAGATGTTGTAGGTGCCGGTGGCGTCGCCGCCGGTGCCGCAGGTATCGACCGCGCCTTCCGGCGCCTCGATGGTCAGCATCTTGGCGCGCATGGCGCGCGCGGCGCCGGTGATCTCGGCCACGGTCTCCCCGCGCACGCGGAGCGCCATCAGGAATCCGCCCATCTGGGACGGGGTGGCGTCGCCGGACATGATGATGTCGAAGGCGCGCTCGGCCTCGGCCTCGTCCAGCGCGCGGCCGCCGGCGGCGGCGGCGAGCAGCGCCTTCAAGTCGCCTGTGTCGCCGGTCATGCCGGGACCAGCGGCGGCGCGGCCCCGGCGCCTTCGCGGACCTTCTGCCCGGCAAGCCGGAGGAAGTTGGCCAGCAGCGCGTGGCCATGCTCGGAGGTGATGCTCTCGGGATGAAACTGGACGCCGTGAATCGGCAGTTCGCGGTGGCG
>CAXMQD010000444.1:0-1838 GCA_964194965.1 uncultured Acidimicrobiia bacterium
ACCGCGCCCGCGACGCTTAGACGCCCCTCGCGCCATCGCGCGGTCGCGTCCAGACCCAGGATCGGGCCCTCAACGATCGACTCAATGTCGATGCCGCTCACGTGGACCTCGCCGTCGCCGGAGGGATTGGCGCGCGGGCCCTCTAGCGCGAACCGGGCGTTTAGCGTGCCCTTGACGCCCTCGGTCCGCAGAACCGCGGCCAGGCTCGAGATCGGCAAGGCGTCGATGGCGAATTGCGCCGAGATTTCGGCCGGATCGATTCGCCCTTGCGCCTGGATCACAGCCTCTCCGAAACGCAAATCCAGCGGCCCCAGCGCGGCCGCACTGGCTGTTTGGGTCAGCGTCACCGGTGCGCGCAGGGCAAAGTCGTGGTCCAGGGCCTGGCCCCGTAAGTGTGCGACCTCGAGGGACTGCCCCTCGGCCCCGATCTTCAGCCGACCGTCCGCGGCAACGATTAGCGGGGCGCGCCAAGCGCCTTCGGCCGCGAGCCGCCAGGCAACATCCTCGAGACCGCCGTCCAAGGCCAACGAAAGCGTGTCGAGGCCGAGCTCATCGACCGCAACCGCTTCCGCATCCAGGTTCACGCGGCCCTTGAGGGTGCCGAAGAGGTCGCTCACCGCTACGTCGATATTCAGGGTTTTGCCCCGCAAGACCCGGTCCGCGTCCAGGCGCAGGGCCGGCACCGTCACCCGGGCCGTCGCCGTGAGGTTCTGTCGCAATTCGTCTCCAGAAAGGCGTATTTCGGCGTCCGCCGCGCCGCCGCCCACGAGATCGGCGAGCGCCAGCCAGGGCGCCAGATCGGGGACCGCGCCCTTCAGCGTGCCGCTCAGGGGGCCACCGTCCATCGGCACGGTCACGGCCCCGTCGAACGCCGCCCCCTGGCTGCGCGCCTGCAGGTTCGTGAAGCGCAAATCCGGGTCCGCGATGACGAAATCCGTCACCAGCGCGATCTCGCCCAGCACCGTGGCCGCGCGCGCGTCGAGCTTGCCGCGCGGCGCCGTCGCCAGGCTGTCGGCGGTGAATTTTAAATCCAGCCTGTCGAGCGCGATGCTCTCGATCCGGGCCTCGGTGAGTGTAGCCTGGCCGCTCAGGCTCGGGTTGGCGAGTTCACCCCTTGCCCGGCCGCGCAAGCTGGCGCGCCCGGTGAGGTTGGTCCCAAGTGGCCCGGCCAGAACGGCGACATCGCGCAGCATGACGTCGTAGTCGGCATCGACGTGGGCAAAACCGGCGGACATGGCGAAGTTCCCCGCGAGCGTCGCGCTCGATGTGTCGAGCACGATATCGCGCGCCGTCAAGGCGCCGTTGGCCGCCAACGAGAGGTTCGCGGCGAAGCTCGAGGTGCCGCCGAGCAAGGCGTGCGGGACCGGGGCGTCCAGACCGATATTGCGGAGTTCGCCAGTCAAGATGGCTGAAACCGTCCGCCCCAGATCGGGGCTTTCGATCCAGGCCTCTATCTCCGCCTGGCCGCGCGGCGCCATGCCGAGCCAGGGTGCAAGGCTCGTCAGGTTCGCCAGGTTCAGGCTCGCGGCGGCCTCGAGCTTTTCGTCCCGCAGGTCGAGCGCGCCCGACGCCACGAGCCGGGCCGGTCCCGCCGCGATCGTCACGACCTTCGCCTCTATGCTATTACCGTTGTTGGTCAGATTCCCGGCTATTTGCCAGCGCACGCCGGACTCCAAAAGCGGCGCCAGCGCCTCCGCGCCCTCGATCTCCAGGCCCGCGAACCTTCCCTCGGATCCGATCGCGCCTTCCGGCGGTCCCCGATCCAGTGGCCGAGCCGGCTCGAACGAGAAGCTCGCGTCCAGTGCGCTGGCACGCATTCCGGGCGCGCTCAAGACCGT
>CAXMQD010000445.1:0-4006 GCA_964194965.1 uncultured Acidimicrobiia bacterium
ATCGACGAGGCGGCCAGCCGCATGCGCATGGAGGTCGACTCCAAGCCCGAGGAGATCGACGAACTCGACCGCCGCCTGATCCAACTCAAGATCGAGGAGAGCGCGCTCACGAAAGAGGCCGACCCGGCATCCAAGGAGCGCCTGGCCAAGCTCGGCGCCGAAATCGCCGAACTGGGGGGGCGCTCCCGGGAATTGACCGACCGATGGCAGGCCGAGAAGGACGTCTTGGCCGGCGCCCAGAAGCTCAAGGAAGAGCTCGACCAGGCACGCGGCGAGCTCGAGATCGCCCAGCGCGAGGGCCAGCTGGAGCGCGCCGGCGAGCTTGCCTACGGCGTTATCCCGGACATCGAGCAAAACCTGGAACGGGCCGCGCAGGCCGGGCATCGCGGCATGCTCAACGAGGACGTGACCGAGGACGAGATCGCCCAGGTGGTATCGCGTTGGACCGGCATCCCGGTCGATCGCATGCTCCAGGGCGAGCGCGACAAGCTGCTCGGCATGGAGGCCGCGCTAAGCACCCAGGTGATCGGCCAGGACGAGGCGATTGCCGCCATCTCCAACGCGGTGCGCCGCGCCCGCGCCGGCCTGCAGGACCCGAGCCGGCCGATCGGCTCGTTCATGTTCCTAGGTCCCACCGGCGTCGGCAAGACCGAGCTGACCAAGGCGCTGGCGCGCTTCCTGTTCGACGACGAGAACGCCATGGTCCGCATCGACATGTCGGAATACATGGAGAAACACGCGGTCGCGCGCATGATCGGCGCGCCGCCGGGTTACGTCGGCTACGAAGAGGGCGGGGCGCTGACCGAGGCGGTGCGCCGCCGGCCGTACCAGTTGGTACTGTTCGACGAGATCGAAAAAGCCCATCCGGACGTCTTCAATATTTTGCTCCAGGTGCTCGACGACGGGCGCCTGACCGACGGCCACGGCCGCAAGGTCGACTTCCGAAACACGTTGATCGTGATGACTTCGAATCTGGGCGGCGACATCCTGGCCGCGCAAGGGGAGGGCGAGGACAGCGGTGCGGTGCGCGAACAGGTCATGGAGGTGGTGCGCGCCGCGTTCCGGCCCGAGTTTCTGAACCGCATCGACGACACCCTGCTGTTCCACCGCCTGAGCCGCGAGCAGATGGCTGCCATCGTCGACATCCAGGTGGCGCGGCTCCAGGCCATGCTCGAGGCGCGCAAGATCGCGCTCGACCTCGACGGCGCGGCGCGGGCCTGGCTCGCCGAGAAGGGTTACGACCCGGTCTACGGTGCCCGCCCGCTCAAGCGCACTATCCAACGCGAGCTTCAGAACCCGCTGGCCGGCCTGATCCTGGAAGGCAAGATCGCCGAGGGCGATGCGGTCCAGGTGAGCGCCGGTGCTGAGGGCCTGATCATCAACGGCGAGGCCATCGCGCCCGAGGCCGCAGCCTAGGGTCAGGACCTATAAACCTAGGGGTATCATTCACATCTGCGGTCCCCGGTTTACATTTTAAAAGGATCATTTTATTTTGGCGATGGACAATTCGTCTGTACCGAGAGTTACTGGGATACCGAACTGCGTGCCCGTTAACGCCTCAAATTGGGGAGACCACAGATATGTCAATTACTGAAACTGCGATGGCTTTTTTCGATGCCTGCGAGACTGGCAAGGGTGGGGAGGGCTGCAAGGACTATTGCCAGGAGGGCGCTACTTTCTCGTGCCAAGCCGATGCCTTGGCGGAGATCACGACCGTTGAAGGTTATGCCGATTGGATGAAGGGCCTGCTCACCCTTACGCCCGACGGGAATTACGAGCTCAAGAGTTTCGCGACCGATGCAGAGAGGGGCAGGGTCTGTGCTATTGCGGTCTTTCACGGCACTCACACCGGCGAAGGCGGCCCGGTCCCGCCGACCGGCAAGAAAGTGGCAGCCGATTATGTCTATGATATGGAATTCGACGGAGGCAAAATTCGCCACATGACGAAAATTTGGAATGATGGGCATAGCCTGAAACAACTGGGCTGGGCGTAATTCAAGGGCCATCTATCGACGCCAGTACGGTGCATTCGTTGGGTTTGACCGACGAATGCACCGCGTCGTCCGGAAAGCTGGCGGGTACAGAAATTCAACGATCGTCCGCTATGCCTCGCGCGCGCGGAACCGGTATCAAATCCGCTCCCACAGCAGCCCGGCGGCGATCGCCCACATGACGCAGCCGATAGCGATGTCGAGCAGGCGCCAGGCGCGCGGTTTCGCAAACACCGGCGCCAGCTTTCCGGCGCCGTAGCCGAGCCCGAAAAACCAGACCAGCGAGGCGGCCATGGCGCCGAACGCGAAGGCCGTGCGCGGGCCCGGCGGATACTGCGCCGCCAGGCCGCCGATCAGCACCACGGTATCCAGATAGACGTGCGGGTTGAGCAGACTGAGCGCCAGCGCGGTCAGCGCTGCGGCGCGCAGGCTGCCGCCGGCGTTTCGGGCGTCCCGGGCCTCGAGAGTGCCCGGCTTGATGGCGCCGTGGAAGGCGCGCAGGCCGTAGACGAATAGAAATGCCGCGCCGGCCCAGGCGATGATGTCCGTGGCGCCGGCATGGCCGGCGATCAGGCTCGCGAAACCGCCGGCGCCGAGCGCGATCAACGCCACGTCGACCAGGAAGCAGAGCCCGGCCACGGCGAAGACGTGCTCGCCCTTGAGGCCCTGGCGCAGGACATAGGCGTTCTGCGCGCCGATCGCGACGATCAGCCCGGCGCCGAGGCCGAATCCCTCGAGAAAGGCCGAGACGATCATACCTGTCATGGGAGTTTCAGGGCGCGCGCCCGGCGCGCCCGGTCAGCAGTCCGGTTCGGCGTCCCCGGACCGGAGCTGGCAGCCGGCCTGGGCGATCAAGGCGTCGCTGTCGCGGACCCGCCGGCGCTGGGCGTCGATGTCTGCGCGGTGGCGCTGGAAGCTCTCTAGATCGGCGGCCTTCAGCTTCTCGCCGGACGGCAGTTTGATCTTGAGCGGATTGACCTGACGGCCGCCGCGCAGCACCTCGTAGTGCAGGTGCGGTCCGGTCGAGCGCCCGGTCGAGCCGACGTAGCCGATGATCTGGCCCTGGCGCACCCGCTTGCCCCGGCGCATCCCCTTGGCGATGCGCGTCATGTGGCCGTAGGCGGTCTTGTAGGTCGAGTTGTGGCGAATGCGCAGGTACTTGCCATAGCCACCGTTGCGCCCCGCCGATTCGATCACCCCGTCGCCGGCGGCGTAGATCGGCGTGCCGCGCGGGGCGGCGAAATCGACTCCTTTATGCTGGCGGGTATAACCGAGCACCGGATGCTTTCGCATGCCGAAGCGCGAGGACAGACGCGCGCCGTCGATCGGGGTGCGCATCAGGGTTTTGCGCACCAACTGGCCCTTGCGGTCGAAGAAGTCGTCGTGCCCGCTCTGGGGGGTGAAATTGTACATGTCCAGTCGTTCGCCCGAAAGCGTCAGCGAGGCGTAGAGCACGCCGTCGGTCTTGGCGAGGCTGCCGTCTTCCTCGAACAGGGCCTCGTACAGCACTTCGAAACTGTCGCCGGGCTGCAGCTCGCGTTGAAAGTCCACGTCGAAGCTGAAAATCCGGATCATCTCCACCAGCACCGACATGGGCAATCCGGCGTCCCGGGCGGCGGTGGAGAGGTTGTTGTCGATCCGCCCTTCCGCGTTCATCGCCACACGCAGCAACTGGCGGGTGATCGTCTCGGCAACGAAACCGTCGTCCGCGTCGCGGGTGACGCGCAGTTCCTGTTCGACGTTGGGCTGAAGGCTGAGTGCCAGTAGGCGGCGGGTATCCGCACCGCTCTCATCGGCTCCCGTGGCGGCTCCCGTGGCGGCTCCCATGGCGAGGGTCACCCGGATTTCCTGGCCCGGCCTCAGGCCACGTGGATCGTAAAATTCGCGCGCCGCTTCGATCGCCTCATGGGCCTCGCGGCGGGCGACGCCGGCGGTCACCAGCATGGCCATCAGGGTATCGCCGCGGCCGACCTGAAGGCTGCGCGAGATTTCCGCGGGAACCGCGACTTCCTCGA
>CAXMQD010000446.1:0-2372 GCA_964194965.1 uncultured Acidimicrobiia bacterium
CGGATCTCATCTTTGCCAACACGCCCGAAGACGGCGACAGTGGAACCGCGGTGTTTGATTACAGCATCGGCGCGGATGATCACGTCGGTGCCTACAGCGACGTGAACTCCGATTTCTCGACCATAACGCTAAGCGGCACGGTGGGTGGCGTGCTCATCGTAAATCCAGTGGTGGCGTGGGTATCAGAGACCGATAGTCAGGCGGTGTTTGCCATCACCTTTGATTATGCACCGAATTCGAACTTCCCAGACGCGACAGTACCAGCGAGCGGCACCCTCACCTTTGATAAGGACAGTGGGACCTATACGGTTGACTTAGACATCGCAAGTTTCGAAATTCTTACTACCAGCAACGCCCTTGATTTCCAAGGCTGGGAAATTGGAACAGACGATATCCAAGACAACAGCGGACCGGCCGATGTAGTCGTGGCGCAATTGAGCGACGAATTCTTCGTGCAGTTTGCCGGGATCGATGAGCCCGGCGGCGGAGCTGGCGCCGACAACATCATTACAATCGGAGACGGGGACGCCGGAGATTTTGCCGATGGCGATCTATTCGCTAAGGATGCGGCCAGCGTGACGGTTTCATCCACGGCGGCCGGCGTTGCCGGCAATACGATGCAAAAAGGCGAAGTCCTGGACATGGACTTTTTCACGGTGGATCCGATGGGAGATACCGCCGCCGATCCGAACGCGATGGTGACCGACTTATTCTTCAAGTTCGACGGTGTTGGCAGCGAAGATCTGGTTGTGATTCTCAAGCTGACCAATGCCGATGGTAGTGCAACGACGACCAGGGCGATCATCGTCGAAAATTCGGATATCTATACGTCCGGCGATCCCATTCCTGACGACTACGCTGGCGCTATCACGCTCGATAACAACGATGGCGTGGTGATCATCGAGAGCAACGACTACAATTTCTCGACCGATACCGAAACCTGGTTTATTGAGGGTGCACAGGTTCTCGTTTCGACCGAAGATGTCACCGGCGACGGAATCAATCTCGATCCGACCACCGGTGTGGACGGGGGCTCGGAAGACGACGGGACACAGTCCTTCGATAGTGTCATTACCACTGATGGCGACGTTCTCAAGATCGTAGACATTGGGTTCGTTACGGGAGAAAGCGGTTCCGAGGACGCCGACCTGCAATTCAGTTTCGCAGTCGTCGATGGGGACGGCGACGATACGGACACCCAGACCCTCGATGTCTTCATCGAGAACAATGGGGCATTCGTCGGCTCCGACGCGGACGAGTCGATCCAAGGCAGTGATGGCGACAACACGATTACCGGCGGCGGCGGCGACGACATTCTCACCGGCAACGGCGGGGCCGACACCTTTGTGTTCGACATCAGTGTCGATGAAGGCACGGACACCATCGTCGACTTCGATAGTGCCGAGGACATGCTCTCGTTCCTGGACGTGGTCGATGGTGGCGGCGACGACGTCGCGGATGTCAACGCCATGATCGACACAATCTCCAATGTCGACGGGCACGTGGCCGTGAACTTCAGCGATGGGACCACGGTCGAGTTCGCCAACGTGGCCTTCGCGAGCCAGACCTCGATCGCCGATCTGGTAGACGATGCGAGCCAGATTGTGGTGGCCCACAGCTAAAATTCTCTGGACCGGCCATCTTCGGTTCGGCGGGGGGGCGCAGGTAGCGCCCCCTTTTTTCTGAGGGGCCTCCAGAGCGGCCTCGCGCCGCCGCTGGCGCCCCTTGGGCCCTTGCTTCCCACCATCCCCGCCGCACCCCCGCCGGAGACCGTGCTCGGGCCTGGCCCGCCTCCGCCGCCGCCTGGCGGCGCTCCGGTGGAGCTCCGGCCGAGCCCGACGCGCCGGTCCTTTCCGCTCCGGCCACAAACTTGTCACAGGCCGTCCGGGGCCGCCTGGACCCGCTCCGAGCTCGTTTGCGGGGCGGCGCGAGCCGGTTCATGCCGGTCCGTACCCGCCACTCCGCGCGCGGCAGCCCGCGCCGGCGCCCGCGCTCGGGCGAGAAGTCCGCTTAAGACCGTGGGTAAATATTAATATCGCATTCGACGGTTGTATATAAGTGTTAACGAGGCGCTCGGCAGTTTTATGCTACATTAGTATTTATAATAATTAGATATGTTAAGAAAAAAGTGGTTAAATACATTGGTTAATGGAGTTTTTACAGTTGATGGTTACCGCGACGCTATGGTAATATTGCTTCCATTGGACCCGCGAGGTACGCGGGCGGGATTAAGGCGATAACGCCAGTAACGGGAGCCAAGGTATGGCGGCGAAATTAAAAATCAGGCGGATTCTCTCGGCGTCTCTGGCGATCTCTTTTGTCGTCACCCTGGCCGTGTTATTTGACGCCACCGCGCCGGCCCGGGCCGGCCA
>CAXMQD010000447.1:0-6507 GCA_964194965.1 uncultured Acidimicrobiia bacterium
GAAACCCTCTCCGCGGCCGATGCGCGGGCGCTCGGCCGCGGCTTCGGCACGCTGCTGCGGCGCGCCGGTGGCACCAAGGTTTGCGTCGGCTACGACGGCCGGCTGTCGTCGCCGGAGTTGGAAACCGCCCTGGTCGAGGGCCTGCGCGCCTGCGGCCTGAGCGTGCTGCGGATCGGGCGCGGCCCCTCGCCGATGCTGTACTACGCGGCGGTGACGCGAGAGGCGGACGGCGCGGTCATGGTCACCGGTTCGCACAATCCGCCGGACCATAACGGCTTCAAGTTGATGCGTGGCAAGGCCTCGTTCTTCGGTGCCGATATCCAGACCCTCGGCGAGCTGGTCGCGTCAGGGGATTTCGAGGACGGCCCGGGCACGGTCGAGGAGCATCCGGTGTTCGACGATTACGTGGCCGGTCTGGTGGCGGATTATGCGCCTGGCGCGCGCGACCTCACGGTCGCCTGGGATGCCGGCAACGGCGCCGCCGGCGAAGCCATGGTGGCGCTGACAAAGGGTCTGCCGGGCCGCCACCTGCTGCTTAACGAGGCGATCGACGGGACTTTCCCGGCGCACCACCCAGACCCAACGGTGCCGGAAAATTTGGCCCAGCTACAGGCCTGCGTGCGCGAAAACGGCTGCGATCTGGGCATCGCCTTCGACGGCGACGGCGATCGCATCGGCGCGGTCGACGGGCAAGGTCGGGTGCTGTGGGGCGATCAGTTGATGCTGCTGTTCGCCCGCGACGTCCTGAAGACCCATCCTGGGGCCACCATCATCGCCGACGTCAAGGCCAGCCAAGTGCTGTTCGACGAGATCGCCCGCGCCGGCGGCCAGCCGCTGATGTGGATGACCGGGCATTCCCTGATCAAAGCCAAGATGGCCGAGCTCGGCGCGCCCTTCGCCGGCGAGATGTCGGCGCACCTGTTCTTCGCCGACCGCTACCACGGTTTCGATGATGCGCTCTACGCCGCGGTGCGCCTGATCGAGATTCTAAGCCGGGAGGACTGGAGCCTGGCCGAGTACCGCGACTCCCTGCCGCCGGCCGTCAATACGCCGGAGATCCGCTTCCCCTGTGCCGAGGACCGCAAGGCCGTGGTCGTGGACGAAGTCCGGGCCCGGCTCGTTGCCGCGGGGGCGGAGATGACCGAGATCGACGGCGTGCGGGTGCGCGATGAGGACGGCTGGTGGCTGCTGCGCGCCTCCAACACTCAGGACGTGCTGGTCGCCCGCTGCGAGGCCGCCGACGAGGCCGGGCTCGCCCGCCTCAAGAAGGCCCTCGCCAATCAGCTCAAAGCCAGCGGACTGGAAGTCGACGAGTTGCGCTCATAATTCTTCCGTTGCTATCGGCATCGCGGACATGGAGAGATAGCTGGCTATGAATCTGAAACTAGAGCCCCGGAAAATCGGCTGGGTGTTGCTGGCGGGAATTGCGTGCGGCGCGATTGTTTGGGCCCTTTCCGAGCCGCTCACGGGGATGCGAGAACCGTTTGATTCGCCTAGCTATTATTACGTGGTGGCGATGTTTGTCGCCGGCATCTTATCGACCTTGCCGGCGCCTCGGTATTGGTGGGCAGCCGTCGTCGGCATTTTCTTGGGGGAAAGAATATACGCCTTTGCGATGCTACCCGAGACTAGAGATTGGCTGCTGATTGGTATCTTCATGGGTCTGCTCACTCTTACCTGGCTGCCGCCGGCCTTGGGCGCGTCGATCGTCTATGTCGTCAATCGCGCGCGAACGCGGCGCCCGCGCCAAGGCACCTGACCCCGGCGCCGCGGCGGTCCGTCGTCGCGTCTGTCAGGTGTCGGAAATCCCGGCGGCGCTCATGCTGATTGCGAACGACGAGATCGACAAGACCGAATAGAAAAAAGGAAAGAGCAGCAGGAGCAAAACCAATCCATAGGCGGTTTTGCTCCAGATGGGTAGCGAAAGCGCGCGCTTGATCTGGATGAGGAGCGCTAGGAACGCGCCGACGATAAACCCGGCCGGCCCAGCGATCACCGCGGTCAACAGCGCCTGCTCGCGCTCCGACCCGCCTAGGATCACCGGCGCTAGAAAACCAACGGCGGAGACGGCGACGGCTACTCCGAGACCCCAGGCCAGGGAATTGCCGAGCATGGCCGGCAGTCCGCTCGACGCCGTCCCCGGTGGCGCGGATGCCTTGGACCGGAACATCGGCCTAAACAGGCCGAGGCCCCCCAAGACTATTGCGGTGCCGACGGCGGGCCAAATGACGATCAGATCGACCCGGATATTGGAGTAACCCGATATCCCCGATTCATAGAAAACGTAAAGACCGAGCGTGAACACGGCCAAGGCGGAAACCGCATTGCGTAGGCGCCGCCGGGCCCGTAGCGAGATAGTCGCCGACGATGTTCGAACGAAAAGGATCACGATCGCGACGGGCAAGGCGAGAATCAGGAAAAACACGGGGATCTGTATTCGTGCGCTTCGTTCCGTTGCCGCGTGCTCCAAGGCCACCGCCCGGTTTTGGGGTGAGAAGCGGTAGACGGACCAGGCCTGGACAGCCGCGGCCTCCACCGGACCGATGGCGAACACGATTAGTTTGGCGGCGACCTCGGGGCCCGCGAGCGGGCGCGCCTTCCAGGCTTCCGTGACGCCTTCGGAGTCCATTATGTCTTCGTGAAAGACCGGTGCCTGCCAGTCCACCACGACCGTCGGGCCGCGATCCTCGCCGCGCAGGGCTTCCTCCACTCTCAGCTCGACTCGGGGCGGGTTCCCGTTGGTGGCGTCCGCCGCCTCGACCGCGAGCACGGTGGCAACGAGAATGTCGTATGCCGGATTCTTGAGTAGGCTCTCTTTTTCGGCCTCCAGAGTGTCTCTGACCTCCCATGCGTCAGCCTGTGCGCCGCCAAGAATTGCGAACCCGAGGCATAGAAGCCACAGCGGCCACCGGACGAAAACTTTGCGCGGGCTCATCATTAATTTGTCGGCGCCTTGCCAATCCGCGAGGCGCTCGTGTCCTCTCCAGTGACGTGTCGGGCGTCAATCGTGTGTGCGGCGTATCTGTTGGCTCGGTTGACCGGCGGCCTGGATGGTCTGATCGATGCTACGCCCGTGCAGTTAACACTCTGCCGACGGCTGTGAGCTGGACCCGTAGGGCCCGCGCCGGTCAGTTGGCCATCGCCATGCGGCGGCCGGTCCGGATCACCAGGCAATCGACTTTTTTCTTCGCCAAGCTGCGGCAGGCGGCGCGTGCTTTGGCTTCGGTCAGCCCGGTCAGGCGGGAGCGATAGATGCGGCCGCGCTTGCCCTTGATGTGGGTGATTGTGACCTGCGAGTCCTCGAGTAGCTCGGGCAGGCGCTCGGCCGCTTTCACCGCGGCTTGTTCGGCCGGCTTATAGCGATAGTAGGCACCGACCTGGATGGCCCAGGAGGGGTCGGGCACGGCGGTCTCGGAGGAGCCTAATTCAATTTGTGGCGCCTGGGGCGAGACCGGCTGGTTTCCGGCCAGGGGCTTTTTCGACGGCGCCCGGGCGGTGCCAGGGGCGGGCGCGAAGTTGGCGGCCAAGGCGAAATCGGGCTTGCGCGGTGGCGGGGCCGGAATCTTGTTCGGACCTATCGAGGCCAGTTTGGCGAAACCCCGATCCAGTAGCTTGGCCATGTGGCGGTCGCGCGAGCGCGGCGTTTTGCCGCCCAGGACCACCGCGATCAGCCGGCGTCCGTTGCGTTTTACCGAGGCCGCCAGGTTGAACCCGGAAGCCCGGATGTAGCCGGTCTTGATGCCGTCGGTGCCGCTGTAGCTCTTCAAAAGGCGATTGTGGTTGCGGTGCTTTTTGCCCTTATAGACGAACTGCTTGGTCGAGAAATACCGGTACTGCTTGGGAAAATCCCGGATCAGCGCGCGCGCGAGCGTCGCCATGTCGCGCGCCGTGCTCAACTGGCGCCGATTGGGCAACCCGGAGGCGTTTCGGAACGAGGTCCGCTTCATGCCCAGCTCGCGCGCCTTTTTTGTCATCAAACGCGCGAACTTGGTTTCCTTGCCGCCCATTTTCTCCGCCAGCACCACCGCGACGTCGTTGGCGGACTTGGTGACCAGGGCCAGGATGGCTTGCTTGACCGTGATCTTCTCGCGGCGCTTAAGGCCTAGTTTGGAAGCCGGCATGCCGGCGGCACGGCGCGACACGGTGAGCCTTTGATTGAGCTTCAAGTCGCCGCGCTCGAGCGCCTCGAATGCCAGGTAGAGCGTCATCATCTTGGTCAGGGAAGCGGGATAGTTGCGGGTGTCGGCATTGGTTTCGTGCAGGACCCGGCCGGTGTCGTAGTCGACCACGATCGAGGCGTAGCGCGCCTGGGCGGCGCCGGTAGCGCCCCACACGAGGCCGACGACAAACAACGCAGTTGCCGCGCGGACGGCTGTACTTCCATTAACAATTCGCTTAAACCAGGACATCGTCACCGGAACCAAAGGTGTTTCCCCCAACAGGCCGCCAACAAGCATATGAATCAGCGACGATTCTAAGAACTCGTCATGAGTCTGTCTAGTGTAATGCTTGGCCTCTTGCAATAAGGTTAACTTTTGATGTTCTCGCCCCGCCCAACCCCCTGGGATTTGCTTTGAAAGCCGCGATCACCCTATGTTTGGGCTTGGGACTGGCGGTACTGGCAGGCTGCGCCTACCGCGGTGAGATCGACGACCCGGTCACCATCAAGGCGACCTGGTTCAGCTATCTGAACGGCGATGACATTCGCGCCGCCTGCGTGCCCGGGGCCGAACCCTGGTACCGCCTGGTCTACAACGGCGCCTACGACGAGCAGTTGCGTGCCTACGAGGTCGCCGGTGAAGGCGCGGGCGGGGCGCTTTTCACGGCTCGGGTCATGACCGGCAGGGGCCTCAACGTGACCAATATCTCCCTGGCCGACCTGACGGCCGTTGGGGGCTGGACCAAGGCCCAGGACCGGCTGAGTCCGTCGGAATTGGCCGAATTCGAGGGGCGGCTGGAAGACAGTGACGCCTTTGGGCCGACGCCCGCGGGGCTGCGTCTGGCCTCGGAGCAATTCTACTGGATCGCCAGTCTATGCCGGGACGGCCGGTTCCATTTCAACGCCTGGCGGTATCGTTCCGCGCGCTACGACAGGCTTAGCTTCCCCGCCGGCCTGCTGGACCACGACCGCACCGGCATCGCCGTCAACCCGCCTCGCGAGGACGCCGGCGTCGTGTTGGCCCGAAACAAGATCGCGCGTGACGACGGACGTCGGGCCTTTAGCCTGACGGTCGCCGAAAACGGTCTGGCGGGCCATATCACGCTGTTTTAGCCGCTGGATCCCCGGCGGCGGAGTCGCGGCGGCCCGGGTCGTGCCGAAGGCCATGGGTTCGAATATGCCGGCCGGAACGCGAATTTGTTAAGATTTGGCCAAATATCATGATCCGAGTGGCGGTTCGGGGCTCGCGCGCCCATATTTGCGTCGTTAGGGACTTTTCCGCGGGCCACGAAACCCGATATCATGACGGCACAGTCAAACGCCGGAAAACGAGTAGACCTCAGCTACGATGAGCAACGGAGAAAAAAAGACCGGCAACAATCCCTCGACGGACGTGATCGTCAAGACCCGGCCCAAGACGAAGACACCGTCGATGTACAAAGTTCTGATGCTCAACGATGATTATACGCCGATGGAGTTCGTCGTTCATGTCTTGGAAAAGTTTTTCGCGAAAAATCGCTCGGACGCCACCCGGATCATGCTTCACGTCCACCAGCGCGGAGTCGGCATTTGCGGCGTGTTCACATACGAAGTCGCCGAATCCAAGGTCAATTTCGTGGTCGACTACGCCCGGCGGAATCAGCATCCCTTGCAATGCACCCTTGAAAAGGACTAGCTGACTTATACCAATGATCCTTAGTAATGACCCATAGAGACGACTTCCCAAGGTTTTCGGCAAGGAGCGCGTGGCGTGGCGGTGCGGGGCACCGCAAGCCGCGCGGGACGCCGCCCGAAAACCTTGGGAAGTCGCCGTTCCGGTCGCGCGGGCGAACCGCCGGAGTGCGTCGGGAAGCCTTGACGATGCCCCGCATCGCCCGCGGCTCCCCTCCTGCCCGCCCCCTTGGCCGGCGGACCGCCCTCGCGATCTCTATGGGTCATTACTAAGGATCATTGGTATTATGCTCTCCGCAAATCTCGAGCAGACCCTGCACCGCGCCCTGGGATACGCCAACGAACGGCGCCACGAATACGCGACGCTGGAACACCTGCTGCTCGCGCTGACCGAGGACGCGGACGCGGTCGCGGTGCTGAGAGCCTGCGGCGTCGAATTCGAACGTCTGTGCGGCGAGATCCAGGACTACATCGACAACGAGCTTTCCAACCTGATTACCGCGCAGTTGGGCGACGCCAAGCCGACCGCCGGCTTTCAGCGCGTGCTCCAGCGCGCCGCGATCCACGTGCAGTCTTCGGGCCGCGAGGAGGTGACCGGCGCCAACGTCCTGGTCGCCATGTTCTCCGAACGCGAAAGCCACGCCGTCTACTTCCTGCAAGAACAGGAGATGAGCCGC
>CAXMQD010000448.1:0-1728 GCA_964194965.1 uncultured Acidimicrobiia bacterium
GTGGTCGGCCACGGCGGCCGCATCTACGGCCAGGACGATTTCGACTGCGATTGTTCCGACACGGCGACCTTCGAGGCGCTCTCGCGCTTGCTGCCGGCGGACCCGGTCTGGGTGACCAGCCACCTGCGGCGCACGCACCAGACCGCGCGCTCGATCCGCGAACACCGGCCCGGTAACGCGCAGCCGGAACCGCTCGTCGAGCCGGACCTGGCGGAGCAGCACTTCGGCGAGTGGCAGGGGCTGACCCACGACGAGCTGGCCGGGCACCGCAACGGCGAGCGGCACCACTTCTGGCTCGCACCGGCGGTGGAGGCGCCGCCGGGCGGGGAAAGCTTCGTGCAGGTGATCGAGCGGGTCGCCGCGGTAATCGCGCGCCTGTCCCGCGAGCACGCCGGGCGCGATATCGTCGCGGTTACCCATGGTGGCACGATCCGCGCGGCGCTCGCGATCGCGCTCGACCTGGACCCGGAGCGCGCCTTGGCGATCGCGACCGAAAACTGTGGCCTGACCCGGGTCGACCACATCGCCGGCGAGGCCGGCAGCCATACACCAGACACCGAGGCGGCGTGGCGTGTTGCCCACGTCAATTTGTCGCCTAAACCCTTGGGCTAAAGCAAAGTTCACTTCCGTGGATTCGCGCCTAGCCCGCAGATGGAGATTGGAGGTTCTCATGAACATGACCCCCTCGCATCCGAATACCCTGTGCCGCGCCGCCATCGCGGCGGTTTTGGCGGCGGTCTTGCTGGCCGCCGGGCTTGCGCGTCCCGCCGTGGCCGCCAGTGCCGCCGAGGAACTGGTCGAGAAATCGCGTTTTGTGATCGAGCGCTTTCTGGTTGACGAGCAGTTGCCGGAACTGAAGGGCTACGTGTCCCGCGCGCGTGGTCTGATAATCATTCCCGAACTGTTCAAGGGCGCCTTCGTAGTCGGCGCCGAGGGCGGCTCGGGGGTGCTGATGGTGCGCGGCGGCGACGGGACCTGGAGCGCGCCGGCCTTCTACACCTTGGCCGCCGGCAGCATCGGCCTGCAGATCGGCGGACAGGTCTCGGAGATCGTGTTCGCGGTGATGAACGACGGCGCGGTGGACGCCCTGCTGCGCAGCGAGATCAAGCTGGGTGGCACGCTGAGCTTCACCGTCGGCCCCATCGGCAAGGGGGTGGAGGCCTCGACCACGACCAACATGGGCGCTGACGTTTTTGCCTTCTCCAAGAACGTCGGCGTATTCGGGGGCGGCGCGCTGGCGGGCGCCAAGCTGTTCACCCGCAAGGAACTGAACGAGGGATACTATGGGCCCGGGGCGGCGCCGCGCGATATCGTGATCGAGCGCACCTTCTTCAATCCGCAGTCCGAGAAGTTGCGCATGGCCGCGCCTTAAGCGTCGCTGGCTTCCGGCCGGGCTCATCTTCGCGGTAGCCCGGCCGGCCCGATTGCGCGAACCGGAGAGCGCACCCCGATAGGGGTTGGACGGCGGCTACCTGACCCACTTCAGCCACGGCAGCACCTCGGACACCGTTGCTCAGACCTTGGTTCAACGCATCGGTGGCTGAGCGGACTCTCAGGGGTTCCAGAAATCCCCCGGCCCGGAAGTCTCCCGGCCTTGTCGCCCGGCACGACCAGCGTGTATAGATGGGCCCGATCACAAGGGAGAAACAAGGCATGACGGCTGCGCACGACAACCGGCCGCGGGGCGTTTTCGCCGCCGCGCTGACCCCGTTACAAGACGATCTCAGC
>CAXMQD010000449.1:0-2056 GCA_964194965.1 uncultured Acidimicrobiia bacterium
GCAGAATCGGCAGGTGAGCGTGCATCCGACCTGGCTGGAAACACAGAGCGTGCCGCGGTCGTCCTCGGGGATGTAGACCGTCTCGACCTCCTGGCCGTCGGCCAGGCGCAGCAGCCACTTGCGGGTGCCGTCCACCGAGACCTGGGCGCTCACCGCTCGTGGCCGGTCGATCGTGTAGTTGGCGGCCAGGCGCGCGCGGAACCCCTTGGACAGCGTGGTCATGGCCTCGAAGTCGCGGGCGCCTTGGTGGTAGATCCAGTGCCACAGCTGGCGCGCGCGGAAATCCGGCTCGCCGAGCGCCCGCATCTCGGCCTCGAGCTCGGCGCGGCCGAGCCCGGCCAGGTTTCTGGGCCCCGTTGCCGCCGGTTCGGGCGGCGCGAAGTGCTTGGCGTGGGCAGTACCGGTCATGACAGAAGACAGATAGGGCGCTGGGGGCGGACTGGCAAGGTGGTGGGGGAATCTGCCGCGATCCATCGCGGCCGGCAGCCGTGCGCGGATTCGGGCCAATGTAGCCCCGGCGCCGAGCACATACCGATTTACTCGGGGTGTGCCGAGGCTATGATCGGGCGCCGAAGCGGCACCGGGGAGGGCATTCCGCGATTGTTCCCGTCCGCGCCGGGAACGGAAATATATATATTATCTCGGTTCGGATAGGGAGACCGGGCATGCGTATCGAAGGCAAGTGCCACTGCGGCAACATCACATACGTGCTTCACTGGCCCGGCGCGGCAACCGATATTCCGGTGCGGGCCTGCAGCTGTACTTTTTGCACCAAGCACGGCGGCGTCTATACCTCGCACCACGATGCCGAGTTGGCCGCGGTGATTCTCGACGAAGACGTGGTCTCGCGCTACCGGTTCGGCACCGAAACGGCAGAATTTTACCTCTGCGCTCGCTGCGGCGTGGTGCCGTTCGTGACCAGCGCGATCGAGGGCAATCTGTACGCAGTGGTGAACGTGAACAGCTTCGAAGGCATCGATCCCGCGTGTTTTTCGCGGGCGGTTACCGATTTCGACGGCGAGACGACGGAAAGCCGCCTCGACCGTCGGAAACGAAACTGGATCCCATCGGTCACGATCGCGTTCTAGAACCCGCAGGCCTTGCCGATCGCGCCGTAGGCCTTGGTGAAGCCCTTGAGGGAGAAGGTGTCGGTGGTCAGGGTGCCGCGCGAGGAGGTGCCCTTGACGACCATCCGGTTGCCCTTCTTCATGGCCTGGACCAGCTTCTTGTCGGCCGCCGGGTCCCGGGCCCAGGCGACGTCGTCCTGGGTGAAGAGATCGAATTCTTGCTTGCCGATCGCGATCGCGACCGCGCTGTCCTTCTGGTAGGTGTAACCGGCGATGATGCTGACTTCGCCTATCAGCTTCTCGGCCGGGCGGTGGGTGACGTAGGCAAAGACGTCGCCGCGCTTCTTGTAACTACCGGTCGCCTTGGTGGGCTCGCTCGACATGTAGCAGGTCGGCTTGCCGTCCTCGGTTAACTGAAACGCGGTCCAGTCGCCGAAGATGCCGACGGTCTTGATGCCCTGGGCCTGCGCCACCGGGACGGTCACCAGGGCAATCAGCAGCGCGGTCAAGGATATCGCGACGAGAAGAGGTCGAACGGTTCGAATCATGGCAGGCATTATAATCACGAATTCCTCCGGTAAAAGCCTTGCGGGCGCGCTAAATCGCACCCGGGCGTCAGCCGCGCAATTTTCCGTCGCCGCGGAACACCTGAGCGCCGCTTACGTGTTCGGGCAAAGCCTCGGGCGCGGCGCGCGGATTGACCGGCCGCTCCGCGAAGCGGCCCCGGCTGATCAGGCGGTCGTACATAACGATGGCGCCCGCGATGCCCACGTTGAGCGAGAATTTTGTCGGAATTTTGATCAGCCGCTCGCAGCGCGCCTGCGCCGCCGGCGACAACTCGCCGCGCTCGGGCCCGAATAGGTAGGCGGCGGCGCTTGGGTGATGGAAGCTGGGCAGCTCGACCGCGTCGTCGCTGAGCTCGACCCCGATCAGCGCGCAGCCGCGCGGCAGGGCCAAGTCGCCGACGCTGTCGTAGTTGTAGAGCGGCA
>CAXMQD010000450.1:0-1942 GCA_964194965.1 uncultured Acidimicrobiia bacterium
TTGGACGGGCTGCGCGGCACCGTCGATTTATAGTCCGCGTGCAGGTACGGCGGATGGACCGACCAGTCCCGGGCCTTGTAATCGTCCGTATCGCTCATGTCGTGTCTCCCTGGCCGGTTTTCTCGTTCAAACCGTCACCCAAGGTCATTCTCATCCACAAAGTCGGCGATCATCTTCGACAAAATCTCCGGCGTCTCGATGCACGGCAAGTGGGCGGCGCTCTCGATCAGGTTAAAGCGCGCCTTGGGGATCATCGCCGCCATTTCGCGTACCACGTCCGGCGGCGTCGCGCCGTCCTCGGCGCCGCAGACGGCCAGGGTCGGCACGCCGATTTTCGCGGTCTCCGGCCCCAGATCGGTATCGCGGATCGCGGCGCAGGTGCCGGTGTAGCCGTCGATCGGGGTGCGCACCAACATGTGGCGCCAGAGCGCGAGCTCGTCGGCGCGATACTTGTGAAAAGCCGCGGTGAACCATCGTTCGAGGATGGTGTCCGCCAGGGCCACCATGCCGCCTTCCTGAATCGCCCGGATGCGCTGGTCCCACAGCGCCTCGTCGCCGATGCGGTGCGCGGTGTCGCAGAGCACCAGCCCGCGCACCCGTTTGGGCTGCCGCGCCGCCAGGCCCTGGGCGATCATGCCGCCGACCGAGACGCCGCCGACGATTGCGTGATTAATGTCGAGCGCATCGAGTAGACCGATCAGGTCGCCGATATGGTCGTCCATCAAGTAGGGCGCCGGCGTCGCCTCCGACAGCCCGTGTCCGCGTTTGTCGTAGCGCAGGAAGCGGAACCGCCCGGCGAGCTGCGCCACCACTCGGTCCCAAATTCGCAGATCGCTGCCGAGCGAATTGGCGAGCACCATGACCGGAGCGTCTTTCGGCCCGTCGAACGCATAGTGCAGGACCACCTCGCGCGTGCGGCATGCCAACATATCTCGACCTCTTTCCCTTGGATTCCGTCACAATCCCGACCCAGCCCTATGATACTCCCGTCCGCCCGAATGCCAAGCGCCGGGGCGCCGGTATCCCACATAAACACCGTTAGCCATCAACCGAATTTTTCTCAAACCATCTTTTTCATCGAAACTTTGTTGCCGCGCCGGTGATCCTGCTGCCATCCAAGATGCGCATATAGCTGAACATTCTCCGGCATATCCACATGCGTTGTTAGGCGCATCTCGCGATACCCTTGATCCAACGATTCGGATTCTGCGAGCGCAATGAGTGCGCGACCCAGCCCAGCGCCCTTATGATCGGGATGCACAGCGACATTGGCGAGTCGCATGAAGCCCTCCTTGGGGATAATAACGAGGCCGCCGACAATTTCGTTTTCGATTTCCGCGACCCACACTTGGTACTTGGCGATCTCCTCGGCGCAGTCCGCCGACACTGGCGGTAAATCGGCGATGCGCGCGGCGTATCGCGCATAGGCCGCATCCATGCAGGCGGCAAGAGCATCCGCATCGCGATGCTCGGCTCTACGTATCGTCCAGTTCTCCATTTTCGGGCTACTCGATCTGGCACCAATTATACCTGGGCCGAACCGCGGGTCGCGGATCGGTGGCTCAATTAAGCATCTCGTCAGGCGGCCGCGACGGTCACGTCGAGCAGCGCTTGGCGGCGTTCGTTGCGGATCACCTCGATCGCCCGCGCCAGCGCGCCGGGCAGGTCCTCGCCGCGCTCGACCCGCTCGCCCCAGCCGCGGCTCGCCTCGACGATGCGCACGAAATCGGGCGCGGGCGCGAGCGAGGTCACTGGCATGCGGTTCATCCGGGACGCCTGGCCGTCGGGGTACATGGCCAGGGTCGAACGCCGCACCGCGTTCCAGACCCCGTTGTTGAATACCACGGTTAGGATCGGCAACTCTTGGGCCTCGGCGATCTGATGGCAGGACACCGGGTTGGCGAAAATGTGGGAGCCGTCACCGGCGCAGGCGGCGACCAGG
>CAXMQD010000451.1:0-19470 GCA_964194965.1 uncultured Acidimicrobiia bacterium
CTACAACGTTTATTAGAATTAATATTCGCGCCTTACCGAGTAACTGGCGGACTTCCTCCCTCTGCTCCAGAAACATTGTGAGTGCGAGGATTCGAGCGGCGGTCCCGGGGGGCGGGATTGGCCCTACCCGGCGATTGCCTATCGGGTTACTCTGCGCCAGAGTAGATTCGGAGGACCCATGGTCACGATCACACCATTGGATGCCGCGCTGGGCGCTTCGGTCGAGGGGGCCGATCTCGCGGCCGCACCGAGCGACGAGCTGATGCGTGAACTAACGGCGGCGCTTTACGCGCACCGGGTTATTGTCATCAAGCACCAGAAGCTCGACCAGGAGAGCTATCTGCATTTCGGGCGGCAGTGGGGCGAGCCGATTCCGCACGTGGCCAATCACATGCGCCTGCCGGGCTTTCCCGAGTTGATGGGCGTTGGCAATACCGAGCAGAAGGATCGGGCCGACTCGGTGCGCCTCGGCGCCGCGCACTGGCATACCGATCAGTCCTACGAGGCGGTACCGGCGAGCGCCACCATGCTTTATGCGATCGTCGCGCCGAAGGCCGGCGGCGAGACCGGGTTCGCCGACACCGTGGCCGCCTACGAGGCCCTGGACGACGACACCAAGATTCGGATCGACGGTTACGTCGTGTCGCATCTTTATGGCGCCGGCAAACAACGCGACGACGAATACAAACCGAGCCCGTTGATCAACCAGGACCAGGTCGGCCATGTCCCGCCCTGCAAACACCCCCTGGTGATGCGCCACCCGGTGACCGGCCACAAGTCGCTCTACGGGGTCGGGCAGTCGCCCTTCGCCATCGACGGTCTGCCGGACGAGGTGGCGCAGCAGCTGCTCTGGGACTTGCGGGAACACTGCATCCAGCCGCGGTTTCGCTATCATCACA
Source organism: uncultured Acidimicrobiia bacterium (assembly GCA_964194965.1). Classification (GTDB taxonomy): domain Bacteria; phylum Pseudomonadota; class Alphaproteobacteria; order Kiloniellales; family J153; genus JACZVL01. The sequence goes on from CAXMQD010000451.1 coordinate 900, forward strand.
AATACCAGGTTGGCGACCTGGTGATCTTCGACAGCTACTCGACCCTCCACGCCGCGACCCGGATCGGAATTGCGGAATCGGCCAAGGACGAGAACGCGCGCCTCAACTGGCGCATCAGCGTGCGCGGCCTGCCCGGCGTCCACCGTCACCTGGCGGCGTGAGGCGCCGGGCAAGTCACGCCAGCCCGCGCCAACCAAATCAGGCCGAGATCCGCAAATCAGCCATATAGAATTTTCTTGGCGAACACCCGTTGCAACGCCGGCATAACGGATGCGGTCTGCAGAACGGCATGAACCAGGAACCGCGCGGCCGGATTGCGAGAGGTCATGACCTTGCGGACGGCTTCGCTCCCGGCAATGACTTGCTTGCCCACCTTGTGACGGGCTTCGCCATAGCCGTTCAATTCACCTTCGACCATGCGGCGCGCCAGCTCGGCGCCATCGGCAATGCCGAGATTCATGCCGCGGCCCCCGACCGGCGAGTGGCAGTGGGCGGCATCGCCCACCAGAAAAACCCGGCCGACGTTATATTGGGCGACCTGCCGAATGGAAATCTTGAACTGGCCCGCGCGTCGAATGTTTGTGACATTCATCTTCAACGGCAGGGCCGCGAGCGCATCCCCGGTATTGGAAATGACTCGAAACCGTTTGTGTTCGAGCGGCACCACTACGACCACATTACCGCCACTCAACCGGCAAAGGGTAAAGGCGTCTGTGTTGGGCCAGTCTTCCGCATCCACGTCCGCAATGGACCATGTTTCAGGCAGATCATGTCCCCGGAAATCGAGGTTCAGTGATTGGCGCGTCGTACTGCGGGCCCCATCGGCGCCGACCACATAATCGTATTCGGCCTTGGCGCCATCTCGGGTTTCCGCCGTTACTTTATTCGCGTCCTGGTGAAGATTTACCAGCTCGGTTCCATAACGGACCACGCCACCGAATTCCGACAAAACGTCCCGCAAATGGGTCTCCGTGCGATCTTGAGCGAGGCCCAGGATAAACGCGCCATCCGCCCCACTGGCCGCAAGTGGTAACGTCAGAGCGAGCGTCGAATGGCGATAGATGCGTACTTGCCGAAACTTAATTCCCTCCGCGAGTAGTTTTCCGGTAACGCCGGAGGGTTTTAAAATTTCAAGGCTAGCGGGCATGATACCGACCGCCCGGGATAACCCGGATCCACTTTCCCGTAAGTCGATAACGTCGCCAACGATGCCCCGGCGAGCCAGTTCGACCGCCGTTGTCAGGCCCGCCGGTCCGGCGCCCACGATCAATACCTTCATCATCGCCCCTTCAATGCAAACGGTCACCGCCACTCGCGGCATCAAGCCGTGAATTCACCACACTAGCGGCGCGGCGCGCGCTCCTCGCGTGGGGTCTTGCCGAAGAACTCGCGGTAGCACTTGGAGAAGTGCGAGGCCGAAACGAAGCCGCAGGCGAGCGCCACGTCGAGCACCGACATCGCGGTCTGGGTCAGCAGGCCGCGCGCCCGGTCGAGCCGTAGCTCCAGGTAATAGCGGGTTGGAGTGCGCCGCAGGTACTTGCGGAACAAGCGTTCGAGCTGACGGGTCGAAACGCCGGTGTGCGCGGCCAAGACGCGGCGCGACAGCGGCTCTTCGAGATTATCCTCCATCCGTTCGATCGCCGCGAGCAGCTTGGGTTGGGTGATGCCGAGCCGGTTGCGCAGTCCCATACGCTGCGGCTCGCTGGGTGCGCGGATGCGCTCGTGGATGAACTGATCGGCCACCGCGATCGCCAGCGCGCGGCCGTGATCGGCGGCGATCAGGCCGAGCATCAGGTCCATGGCCGCCGTGCCGCCCGAACAGGTCATCCGGTTGCGGTCGATCTCGTAGACCTCTGTGGTGGCGTCGATGCCGGGGAAGTCCTCGCGGAAGCCAGCCAGATTTTCCCAATGGATGGTGCAGCGGTAGCCATCGAGCAACCCCGCGCGCGCCAAGATATAGCTGCCGGTGGTCAGCGCGCCCAGGCGGCAGCCGACCCGCGCCAGGCGCCGCAGCCAGGACAGGATCGCGCGGTCGTCGAAGGTCTGGGCGTCGAGCCCGGCGACCACGAAGAGGTCGGGGATGCGATCGACGTCGGAGATCGCGGCCTGGGTCATGACCTCGATCCCGCCCGAGGAAGCGACCGGGCCGCCGGTCCTCGAGATCAGCCGCCAGTCATAAAGCCGCTGCCCGGCCAGGCGGTTGGCCGAGCGCATGGGCTCGACCGCCGATGTGAAAGCAAGCAGCGAGAACCGGGGCAGCAACAGAAACCCGAAATCCCGGATCTCTTTGCGCCCCACCTCGGAGCGCCCGGATTCGTTGCCGGGCGCTATTCCGGCGCGGCCGCCGCCTTGGAGGTGGCCCGTGTCCAGTTCCATCCCTTGAGTCATTCTCCGGGGCTCTGTCCCACCATGCCCAATTCCAAGCCCCAGCATAGCCCTCGGTTCGCCGCCGAAGAAAGCGGTCTATCGAGGGTTTGTCGGTCCAGGGTTCGCCGGTCCGGGAAAAATCCGTTCGGCCAAGAATTAAGCATGCCGAAACTCCCTTGGGTTAGGATCGATCTCATGACGGCCGGTGGGTCGAGCCGTGCTCGGCGCCCGGTGGTGGTCTGTTCCAGGATGCGGGTCCTACCCGCGTCCCTCGGATCGGGCCGCCATGGGCACAGGTAGCCCCGGCCGGTGAGGAATTGCGGACCATGACCCGGACAATATTAACCGACGGTAGCGGCGGCCCCGAAGCGCGGAGCCATCAGGAAAAACTCGCGGTCTCCCTGATTCAGAGCCTGGGCATCGAGGGCGCGATTCATGCCTGCCAAGCCAATTCCTGGGACGGCGTTTTGAAGTGCGTCCTATTGCTTCGCGGCCACGCCGGCCCCGCCGGAGCCTAAGCCAGCGCCTGAGCGCGCGAGACGCGGTCCATGGGGCCGCTTGTTCTGGGGCCGCGCTCTGGGGCCACGCAACACCGAGTGAATAGTTCCTGTCGTCCACAGGATAGCGCTTTGGCGCGCGCGACCGGACACTGGTTCCTGGTTTGTCCGCGAACGGAATTCTCATGGTCCGCGCCAATCGTCGAATCGCGCGCCGCCGCCGCGGCGCCACTGCCATCAAGCAGTTGGCCTGGCGCCTGCCGGTCAATCCCTTTCGGCCGACCGAGGCTCTGAACCCGGACCAGCTCGAGGCGGTTCACGACACCTCGCTCCGGGTCCTCGAGGACCTCGGCATCGAATTCATGAGCCCCGAGGCGCTCGATGTGCTGGCGCGCGGCGGCGCTCAGGTCGACCGCGATAGCGGGTTGGTGCGCTTCGACCGCGGCCTGATCGCGGAGCTGCTCGGCAAGGCGCCGGCGCGTGTGACCGTGACCCCACGCGATCCGGCGCGGCGGCTGACCCTGGGTGACAAGCGCATGGTCTTCGCTTCGGTCGGTGGCCCGCCCAACGTCCACGATTGCGAGCGCGGCCGCCGGCCCGGCAACTTCGCCGACTACTGCGACATCCTGCGCCTGATCCAGAGCCTCGAGGTCGTGCACTGCATCGGCAACCAGCCCTGCGCGCCCACCGATCTGCCCGCGGAAAGCCGCCACCTGGACTGCTATCAGGCCAACCTGACCCTGACCGACCGGGTGTTTCTGAGCACTTCGATCGGTGCGGATCGCGTGCGCGACGCGGTCGAGATGGTGGCGATAGCGCGTGGCGAGAGCCTCGAGGAACTCGCCGAGCGACCGGGCGTGATATCCAACATCAACGTCAACTCGCCGCGCCGCGTCGACGGCGCCATGGCGGCCGGTTTGATGGCGCTGGCGCGCTACGGCCAGGTCGTCGTGGTGACGCCGTTCACGCTCATGGGCGCCATGGCGCCGGTGACGCTGCCGGCGGCGCTGGTGCAGCAGAACGCCGAGGCGTTGGCCTGCATCGCGCTGGTGCAGATGGTGCGGCCCGGCAACCCGGTGGTCTACGGCGCCTTCACCTCCAACGTCGATATGCGTTCGGGCGCGCCGGCCTTCGGGACGCCGGAGAACACGCTGGCCACCATCGCCGGCGGCCAGCTCGCGCGGCGCTACGACCTGCCGTACCGTTCGAGCAATGCCTCCGCCAGCAACGTGGTCGACGCTCAGGCGGCTTACGAATCCCAGATGTCGATCTGGGGCGCGGTCCTGGGTGGCGCCAACGTGCTGTACCACGCCGCCGGCTGGATGGAGGGCGGCCTGACCGCGTCGTTCGAGAAGTTCGTGCTCGACGCCGAGATGTTGCAGATGATGTCCGAGACGCTGCAGCCGATCGAGGTCGACGAGGCCGCGCTCGGCCTCGACGCGATCCGCGAGGTCCAGCCGGGTGGGCACTTCTTCGGCGCGGCCCACACCCTGGCGCGCTACGAGACCGCGTTCTATCAGCCCATGCTCGCCGACTGGCGCAACTACGAGACCTGGGCCGAGGACGGCGCCCGTTCGGCCACCGGGCGCGCCACCGCGATCTGGAAGGGCTTGCTCCGAAATTACCAAGAACCGCCTATCGATCCGGGCGTCAAAGAAGCCCTGGAAGCCTATGTCCGCCGCCGCAAAGAGGAGATCGACCGGCAAGCCGCTTGATTCCTGCGCCGAGACAAGGCAGGAATCTCGCGAGATCGACAGCGGAGCAACGCGGGAGGCGGGCATGATCGCGGTGATATTCGAAGTGACGGTCGAACCGGGGCGCGGTCAGGACTATTTGGATTTGGCGGCGGGCCTGCGCGAGGAACTGGAACAGACCGAGGGCTTCGTCTCGATCGAGCGCTTCCAGAGCCTGACCACCGAGAACAAATTCGTCTCGCTGTCGTTCTGGCGCGACCGCGCGGCGGTCGAAGCCTGGTACCGGCGCCCCAACCACAAGACCGCCCAGGATGCGGGCCGGGGCGGCATCTTCGAAGATTACCGCATCCGGGTCGCCGAGGTGTTCCGCGACTACGATTTGGCGGCCGGGCGGCCCGAGACTTGATCGGATAGTATCTCTGTCATGGACATGGCGACCATCGAAACGGCGCTGGGGCGCGAGGGCCTGATCGCGCGTGGCGGCTTCCATCCGGATGCGAGCGACAGCGTGCCGGCGCTGGACGGCGGCCGGCCGGCGCGCAGTCTGGTGATGATCGGCAACCGGGGCCCCGACCTGTGGCGCGCCTTCGCGGCCAGTCCGGAGTTCGGAACCGCGCCCGACCGGCTCCCAGACCCGCTCCCAGACCCGCTTAATGCCTGGAGCGCGCGGGTGATTGGCGATCTCGCCGCCGAATGGGGCGCGCGAGCGCTGTTCCCCTTCGGCGGGCCGCCGCACCTGCCCTTCGTCGCCTGGGCCAAACGCGGCGAGTCGGTCGCCGAATCCGTCCTCGGCATCCTGATCCACCCGGATTACGGCCTGTGGCACGCCTATCGCGGCGCGCTCGCCTTCGCCGAGGAGATCGCCCTGCCGGCGCGTGCCGAGCGGCCGCGGCCCTGCGACGATTGCGCGGACAAACCCTGCCTGAGCGCCTGTCCGGTCGGGGCTTTCAGCGCAGTAGGCTCCGACGGGGCGGGCGACGATGTGGCGGGCTCCGACGTGGCGGGCTATGACGTAGGATCTTGCGCCGATCACCTCGCGGCACCGGCCGGGGCCGATTGCATGGCCGAGGCCTGCCGGGCCCGGCGCGCCTGTCCGGTCGGGCGGGAATATCTCTACACGCCGCAACAAGCGCAATTCCACATGGTCCACTTTCTCGAGGCGCGGCGGCGCGAAGGGGCGGCGGCATGAAGGGCATCGTGATCCTGATCGACCAACCGATCGGACGGCGCGACGACCGCGCCTCCAAGCATCTGGCCGAACGGGGTTACGAAGTCCAGTGGTGCAGCCCGGGCAAGGGCGAGACCCTGCCGGCGCCGGGACCCGAGCATGCCGGCGTCATGGTCTATGGCGGCACGGAGAGCGCCAACGACGATCGGGAAAACCCCTACCTGCGCGAAGAGCTGGATTTCATCGAGGCCTGGCTGGAGACCGGCAAGCCGTTTCTCGGGTTTTGTCTGGGCGCGCAACTGCTCTCGCGCGCGCTCGGCGGCCGGGTTGGCCCGCACCCCGAGGCGCTCTACGAGATCGGCTACGTGCCGGTCGCGCCGACGCCCCAGGCCGACGGCTTTCTCGATGGCGTTAGCCACGTCTACCACTGGCACCACGAGGGTTTCACCGTGCCGGCGGGTTGCGAGCTGCTGGCCGAGGGGCCGGTGTTTCCCAACCAGGCGTTCCGCTACGGCGCCAATGCCTACGGCCTGCAGTTCCACCCCGAGATCCCGGTTTCGGTCATGACCCGCTGGATGGGCGAGGCGGGCGATCAACTGGACCAGCCCAACGCCCACCCCAAGGCACGCCAACTCGCCGACGCCGAACGCTACGACGCCGCGCTGGAAGCCTGGATGCGAAACTTCCTCGACCGCTGGATCGTTGGCGGGTAGGGCTGGTCAGAGTTCCAGGAAGAAATCGCGGAGCGCTTCGGCGCAAGGTCCGGGTTCCTCCTCGGCGACGAAATGGCCGCAGTCGAGCGCGACCTCGCGGGCGTCCTCGGCCCAGTCGCGCCAGGTAAGGAGCGGCGAGGGTTCCTTGGCGGTCAGATAGCGGCGCCCCCAAATCACCAGGAGCGGGCAGGCGATCTTGCGCCCGGCGTCGCGGTCCGCCCGGTCGTGGGCGCGGTCGATGCTGGCGCCGGCCCGGTAGTCGGCGCAGGTCGCCGCGATCGCTGCGGGGTTATGGAATTGGGCCAGGTAGGCGCGCACCGCCTCCGGGTCGAGCGCATCGGGCCGGCCCGCCCAGCGTTCCAGCAGATGGGTGAAAAAGAAATCCGGATCGCCGCCGATCAGACGCTCCGGCACCGGCGCCGGCACCGCCAGGAACTGCCAGTGGTAGGTGTTGAGCGCCGCGTCGGCCCCCATCGACTCCCATGTGTTCAGGGTCGGGACGATGTCGAGGGCGGCGAAGCGCGCGACCCGCTCCGGGTGATCCAAACAGAGGCGGTAACCGACCCGCCCGCCGCGGTCGTGGCCGGCCAAGGCGAACCGCTCGTGACCCAGCTTCGCCATCAGCGCCACCATGTCCTCGGCCATGACGCGCTTGGAATAGTTGTGGTGGTCCGGGTCCGGCGCCGGACCGCTGCTGGCGCCGTAGCCGCGCAAATCGGGAATGATCAGCGTGAAGTCCCGCGCCAACAGCGGCGCGACCCGGTGCCAGGCCAGATGGGTCTGGGGGTAGCCGTGGAGCAGCAAGAGGGGCGGGCCGTCTCCGCCGAGCCGCAGGTACAACTCCGCGTCGCCGAGCGAAACCCGCCGCGCCTCCATCCAGTCGAGCATGGGTTCTTCCCCTGGACGCGCAATCCGATATTGGCGCTAACCTAACACGGCTGGGGGCAGGGCTGGACGCTGGGCCGGGCGCCGATGCCGGGGTGGGCCGAGGCCGGGTGGGGAATCGCCGCCTCGGCCTCGGCTTGGAGCTGGGCGTCCACCAGCTCGGGGATCGAGCGCCGGTCGACGCCGATGTCCTGAAGTGTGCGGTCGTCGAGCGCGTCCAACTCCGCGATCGCCTTGCGCCGGTCCGCGACCGCCTTGTCCCGGCGGCGCCAGCGGCGCAGGCCCTCGAAGGCGCGCGGCACGACCGCGCCGCGGAACTCGGTCACGACGTACCGGCCTCGAGCTGGGCGTCGACCAACTCCCGGATCGAACCCCGGTCGACGCCGATGTCCTTGAGGACGCGATTGTCGAGCGCGTTCAGCTCTCGATAGGCTTTGCCTCGGCGACGCCAGTGGCGCAGGGCCTGGAAGGCGCGGAGCGGCACGGCGCCGCCGATGTCGGTCACCAGCCGCCGCACGAGACCCGGCTCGGCGCGGCTATGGCGCACCTTGCGGGGGCGCGCATGGGAGATCGCGTGGTTCGGGGCGGCGTCGATGCCGCCGGCCCGGGCGATGGCGTCAAACCAGATATTCATGATAGATTTTCCTTATTCATGAGCGGGCGGCCATTCCGGCCCAACCCGATTTATTCACTTGCATTAAGAGAGAAGTAGGGGGTATGACGCGCGGCGACAAACGATCAAATTTCATACGATAAATTAGAAAAACTCATTCATAGGAGGTGATTTTGGCCCGCCGCCTGCCGCCGCTCAACGCGCTTCGCGCCTTCGAGGCCGGGGCGCGGCACCTGTCCTTCACCAAGGCCGCCGAGGAGCTCCACGTCACCCAGGCGGCGGTCAGCCATCAGGTCAAGCTCCTGGAGCAGGACCTGGGGGTCGCGCTGTTCCGGCGCATGACCCGCAAGCTGGCGCTGACCGGCGCGGGGCGGCGGCTGCTCGGGCCGGCGGGGGAGGCGCTGGACGCCATCGCCGGGGCCGCGGAAGCCCTGCGCGCCGACGCCGGCGGCGGCGCCCTGACCCTCAGCCTGACCCCCAGCTTCGGGGTCCAGTGGCTGTCCCAGCGTATCGGCCGGTTCTGGACCGCGCACCCGGAGATCGATCTGCGCCTGCAGCATTCGATCCATCTGGTCGACTTCGCCCGCGACGAGGTCGACGCGGCGGTGCGCTGGGGCGGTGGCGTGTGGCCAGGCGTCGAGGCGGTCTATCTGATGCGGGCCGGCTTGATGCCGGTGTGCAGCCCGGCGCTGTGCGAAGGACCGCCGGCCTTGAACCTGCCCGACGACCTGCGCCACCACACCCTGTTGCACGAGCGCGACTACACGGAGTGGGCGCAGTGGCTGGCGGTCGCCGGCGCGCGCCAGGTCGAGGCCCGGCGCGGGCCGATCATCGACAATTCCGCGGTGGTGCTGCAGGCGGCGATCGACGGTCAGGGCGTGGCGCTGACCTCGGAGGCCATCGTCCGTGCGGAGCTCGACGCCGGGCGCCTGGTCAAGCCCTTCGACATCGACCTCGACGCCGACAACGCCTATTACCTGGTCGCCCCGCCGCGCGCCTTCGAGCGCCCCAACGTTCGAGCGTTCCGCGACTTCCTGCTCGCCGAAATCGAGGCCGAAGCGGCCAAGGACGACACCCGGCCGGACGGCGGCGCCTAACGCGAGAGCCACGCAACCACGGCGAACCCGGCGAAGGCCGCGTTGCGCGTAATTTTCCTATTAGGATATGATTTAATTCACGAGACAACCGTCAGCATTCTTCTGCTGCAGTCGTTACTGCACGGGGGGCCATTTGGGCACTCCGTGTTCATATTGTGTATTCCTGACACGCTACTCTGATGAGGGAGGACATCATGAATTTATCCAAACTCGGACAGGCTCTCGCGCTAACAGGCGTTTTGTCGCTCGCTGCGGCGTTCAGCCTGGATGCTCAGGCTGCGGAGTACAAACCGAAGGCCGAGGTCAAGCCTCTCTATGAAGGTGCCTTGACTGGCGTTGAGGGTAAGACCGTCATCATCAAGCACTTCACGTTGCCGGCTGGGTTCGTCGGCGGGAAGCATTTCCATCCCGCCGATGTCTTCGTCTATGTCCTCGAAGGCGAAGGGACGATTGAGACGGAGAAAGGAGTGCAAACGATCTCCGCGGGTGAATTATACCCGGAGGTCCCGGGCATGGTGATGCGAGCCAAGAATCTAAGTGCGGAAAATCCCACCAAGATCGTGGTTTTTCAGGTCGGCGATACGGGCAAGCCCATGATGGTCAAGGCCGACTAATCCAATTGTCGGGTTGGATTTAATCGGTTCGGGACATCGTAAGGCTGGTCAATAAGCATACGACCTAATCCCCCTCGTCCCGGAAGTAACGCGCCGGGGTGGTGCCGAATTCCCGCTTGAAGGCGGCGATGAAGGCGCTCGGGCTGTCGTAGCCGGCATCGAAGGCGACCGTGGTCACGGGCGTGTCGTCGGCGAGCGCGACCAGCGCGCGGAGCAGCCGGGCGCGCTGGCGCCAGACCCGGAAACCCAAGCCGGTCTCGGCCAGGAACAGGCGTGCGAGCGTGCGCGGACTGGCCCCGGCGTGGCGCGCCCAGGCGTCGAGCGGCCGGCGATCGGCGGGTTCGGCCAGCAATGCATCGGTCACGCGTTTGAGGCGTGGGTCCTTGGGTTGGGGCAAATGCAGGGGCGCGCTCGGCAGCGCACGCAATTCGTCCAGAAGCACCCGCAGGACCCGGCCGTCCGGCCCGTCTTCGTCGTAGAGCGGCGGGACCGTCATGGCGCGCAAGATCAAGGCCCGCAGCAGAGCTGAAACGGTGACCACCTGGCACGCCCCGGGCAGCCCGGCCCCGGCATCCGGCCGGATGTAGAGCGAGCGCAGGGAGAGATCGCGATCGACCCGGATCGCGTGCGTGTCGCCGGCCGGCATCCAGACCGCGCGCTGCGGCGGCACCACCCAGCTACCAGCCGCCGCGGTCACGGTCATGACCCCTTGCGAGGCATAGACCAGTTGCGCCCGGGCGTGGCGGTGGGGGGCGATCTCGTGGCCGCGCGGATAGTCGCTGGCCAGGGTCACGATGGGCCGCGGATTGTCGAACAAGGTGGCGGGATCGTCGAACCCCGGTTGGCTGATTGACGGCATAATTTGGCAGAATAGCGCAAGACCGCCGTAGGCGCCATGGGCTAGCTAAGGGGATCGCGTATCTCGGAGGGATGACTATGTCCGCCATGACCCACGATCGTCTGCGTTTCCTGTTCCTCAACCTGGGCCACGCCTACGCCCATCTGTTCATGCTGCTCTACGCCACCGTGGTCTTGGTGCTCGAGGCGCAGTCGGGCCTCGACTACGGCGCGTTGCTGCTGCCGTCGACCGCCGGCTTCGTGGCCTTCGCCGCCGGCACCCTGCCGGCCGGCTGGCTCGGCGACCGCTGCAGCAAGCAGGGCCTGCTCGCGGTCATGTTCCTGGGCCTGGGCGCGGCCAGCCTGCTCACCGCGCTCGCCGGCGAGACCTGGCAGATTGCCACCGGCCTGGCCGCGATCGGGCTGTTCGCCGCGATCTATCATCCGATCGGCATCGCCATGGTCGCCGAGGACGCCGACCGGGTCGGCCGGGCGCTCGGGGTCAACGGGGTCTGGGGCAACATGGGGGTGGCGGCGGCGCCGTTGATCGCCGGCTCGCTCGGCACGGTCTGGGGCTGGCGCGCCGTCTTCGCCGTGCCCGGTGCGGTCGCGCTGGTCACCGGGTTGGCGTTTCTGCTGGTGCTGCGCCATGCGCCCAAGCGGCGGGTCAGACCGACACCGCCGCCGGCGCGGCCGGTCAGCCCGGCGCTGATCCGGCGGGTGTTCATCTTCATTCCCATCGCCTCGTTGTTCGGCGGCGTGATATTCAGCGTCCTGTCGGTCGCGCTGCCCAAGATCCTGGCCGAGGCCCTGGCCGGGGGCGCCGCCGAGAACGCCGCCGAGAACGCCGCCGAGATTTCCAGTGGGGCCCTGCTCTCGGCCGGCACGCTTGCGGCGGCGATCTTCGCCATCGCGGCCTTCGCCCAGATCGTCACCGGGCGTGGCGTCGACCGCTGGTCGCCGCGCGGCCTGATGTTGATTCTGGCCGGTGGACAGGTGTTGTTGTTCGCCTTGTTGGCCCAGGTCGCCGGCTGGCCGGTGCTGTTGCTCGGCCTGCTGGTGATGCCGCTGGTATTCGGCGAGATTCCGGTCCACGACGCCCTGGTGGCGCAATACGGCGCGCCCCAGTGGCGGGCCAGAATCTACGGGCTCAAGTACGTGCTGTCGCTGGGCGTGTCTTCCGCCGCGGTGCCCCTGATCGCTTGGCTACACCTGGCCGGGGCGCCCGGCGGCAACGGCTTCGTGGTCGTATACTGGGCGCTGGCCGGCGCCGCCGCGGTGGTGGCCGCGGCCAGCCTGCTGCTGCCCGGCCGCCGCGAGCTGTTAGCGCAGACGGGCGCGGAGATGGTCCCAGCGGAGTCGGCCGCCTAACTAACCCACACGCTCTGCCTTCTTGACCACCAGCCAAAGCGCGTGGATCACGCCGGGAATGAAGAACAGCAGCGTGAGGATGAGATTGAGCCAAAAGTGCAGCCCAAATCCGACGGTCAGAAAAGCTGCCACCGGGGGCAGAAAGATTGCCAAGACGATGCGTAGGACGTTGACCATGGGTTTCCTCCGAAGCCGCGTTTGGCCTGTCTGACTGTAGTCCCCCGCCTAACTCCACGGGAACGGGCTGTGGCTGGTGGGGTGGAGCTTGCCTTCGGCGTAGCGCGAAAAGCGGAACGGTTCGAGCAGCGCGGACTTGCCGCCCAAGAGCTCCTCGGCGACCAGCTTGCCGACCCCGATCATCTTGTAGCCGTGGTTGGAGTCGGCGATCACGGTGACGTTCTCGCGGAAGCGGTCGAAAACCGGGAATGAATCGGGCGTAAAACAACCCAAACCCCCCGAGGGCTCGTGGTTCTTGTAGCGCCCGATCTGGCCCTCGAAGCGCTTGTGGCAGAACGCCAGCGCCGAGCACCACATGTGGGCGAAGTTGTCGTCGACCACGAACTCGGGCGACTCCGGCCCGTAGGGGTCGATGGCGATGGTATCCGCCGGGGCCTCGACCTTGACCGGCATGGCGCCGCCCTGCACGCCGCCGAAGTTGAAGTCGGGCTTGTAATAGATGCCCCACATCTCGTCGGTAATGAGCGAACCGTCGACGTCGGAGTAGAGCGGCGCGTCGGTATCGACGTGGATGACCGGCGGCAGATCGCCGTCGTCAGTCTTGAGGAAGTTGGGATCGACGCCGAGCGTGCCTTCCTCGAGCGCCAGATAGGTCCACATCGGGATATCGTGATGGAGTTGCCCGCGCGCGTCCTTGATGGTCACGGTCTTGGGTAGCTCCAACATGTTCCAGACCTGGCTGACCCAGGGCCCGACCCCGACCACGACCTGTTCGCATTCGATCGCGCCCCGGTCGGTCTCGACCGCGATCACGGCATCGGAATTGTGGCCGGTGGTAAATCCGGTCACCTTGACCCCGGTGAGAATGCGCACGCCCGCATTCTCGGCCTTGGTCGCGAGGCCGTACATCGAGGCCGTGTTGTTGGCGTAGCCGCCCTTCTTCTCGTGCAGTACCGAAGTGATGCCGCGCGCCTGCCAGTCGCCGAACAGCTTGGTCATGTAGGCGGTGGACTCGGCCGCACCTTCGATGAAGGCGGAGTCGTAGCCGATCGCCTGCTGCTGGGCGTGGATCGTAGCGATGTCTTCGCGCATCGCCTCGGGCGAGATTTGCATGTAGCCGACCGGATGGTAGCTGAACGCCTCGGGGTCGCTCTCCCAGACTTCGACGCATTGGGCCATGAGATCGCGCATGGCCGGCTGATAGTAGTTGTTACGCACCACGCCGCAGGCGATGCCGCTCGCGCCTGCCGCAATCGCGGTCTTGTCGATAACCAACACGTCCTCGCCGCCGCCCTGGCCCCGGGCCTTGAGTTTCTCGGCCAGGTGCCAGGCGGTCGAGAGGCCGTGAATCCCGGCCCCGATAATCAGGTATTTGACGTGGGTCGGCATGGCCATGGTTTGGTTTTCCCCGCGCGCTGGAGCATCGATCGGCCCGGACCATAGGGGCCGTGCGGTGCCTCGCGTGGCCCGCATGCGACCCCCACTGGCGGCGATACGACAGGGCGTGTGCGTGGTTGGAAGGGTTGGCGCCGCGATCCCTTGTCCGCCGCCGCGCCGCGCCCTATCGTTTGGCCGCAACTGGGGGGGGGAGAACGCTTCAATCATGACCGAAACATTTGACGCGGTGGTTATCGGGGCCGGCGTGGTCGGCGCCGCGACCGCGTTTCATTTGGCCAAATTGGGTGGGCTCAAGGTCTGCGTCGTCGATCGCGGGCCGGTCTGCGGCGGCGGCACGGCCAAATCCTGCGCCATCGTGCGCAGCCACTATTCGGTGCCGAGCAACACCGCGCTGACCCTGCGCAGCCTGGAGATGTTCGGCGCCTTCGCGGCGTGGCTCGAGGACAGCGAGGCCGAGTCCGGCTTCGTCAACTCCGGCTATCTGATCGTGGCGCCGGAGGGCGATTTCGCCGACAAGCTGCGCGGCAACCTGGCCATGCAGGCGCAGGTCGGCGCCGAGACCTTCCTGGTCAGCCGGGAGGAGGCGCTCGAACGCCATCCCCTGCTGGCGCTCGACGACGCGGCGGTGATCGGCTACGAGCCGAAGTCGGGCTACGCCGATCCCTATCTCACCACCACCAGTTTCATTCGCGCGGCGCGCGCCAAGGGGGCGGTGGTCGAAACCGAGTGCGCGGTCGAAGGCTTGATCGTCGAGGGCGGCCGGGTGCGCGGCCTGCGCACGGCGCGCGGCGAGATTCACGCCGGCCTGGTGATTTCCGCGATCGGGCCCTGGACCCGGAGCGTGACCGACGGCATCGGCCTGGACATTCCGCTCGAGGTTTCGCGTCACATCGTGCTCACCTTTGGCACCGGCGCGCCCTATGCGCCGGAACTGCCGGTGATCAAGGACCTGACCACCGCGAACAAGATGTACTTTCGCCCGGCCAGCGGCGGGGTGGTGCTGGTCGGTACCGGCGATCACGGCGATCCCATCGCCGACCTGGGCGCCGATCCGGGCGCCATCGACGAGAACGTGGCCGAGGACTTCGTGCTGCTCCAGGGCGGCCAGTTGGCCCACCGCATGCCGAGCTTCGCCGCGGCCGCGCCGACCGCCGAATGGGTTGGACCCTACGACATCACTCCCGACTGGAACCCGGTGCTCGGGCCCGCGCCGGGGATCGAGGGACTGAGCCTGGCGTTCGGATTTTCGGGCCACGGTTTCAAGCTGGCGCCGGCGGTCGGCCTGACGCTGGCGCAACAGGCGCTCGGTCAGGACATGGACGTGGATATCAGCGCTTACGGATTGGAGCGATTCGCCGACGGCAAGCTGCTCATCGGCGCCTATGGGGTCGGATCGATCTCCTAGCGAAGCGTTCGATCCAGCCCGCGGCGCTCATGATGCCGGCGGTGCCGGGATTCACCCAGTGTCCCGCCTGCACGGCGAGAAGCGTATCTTCCCACTTGCCTGGGGCGAACGATCGGATCTCGACCGCTTCGGCATCGTCCCAGTCGATGCTCAAGACTTTTTTGCCGTGCCAAATGTCGAGGCCGTACGGCAAGGTTCTCGGAGGCTGTCCAAACACGGCAGCCATGTATTTCATACGTTCCGAGGGTTTGAAAATCTTCTGAAAGGGTGTCCGGTACAAGATCAGCAGGTTGCTCACGTCGGCCGTCAGCATGTGCAGATCCCGGCTGCCGCAAGGCTTCCAACGTCCATAAGCCTCAAGCACCGAAAGGCCCACATCGCGGAGTTCAATCGCGCGATCCGCTTCGGTTGCGGCGGCACGGTGTTTCAACATCGGACCAGCCTTTCAGTCCAGCGTCCCACGGTAGCACATTGGTCCGCCGGGCGCTTGGGTTTTGCACCGGCGGCGGCGTGTTACCCGAAACCCCAATCGGCCTTGGACCGCGCCGCGAAGGCGGTTTCCCAATTCTTGCCGTCGAAGAGATTGACGTTATGAATTCTGGAATCGAGATCGAAATCATCGAGACAGCGAACGTTGATGAGGTAAAGCTCCGGCGCCGATCTCGGATGGGCGAAAGGATGCATCCCGCAGTGCCTACAGAAGTAGTGCTTGGCGATCTTCTTGTTGAATCGATAGAGATTCAGATCATCCTGGCCCCGCACCAGCCGGAACCGGTCGCTCGGCACGCGAATGAACACCCCGCCCTTCTTGGAACAAATTGAGCAGTTGCACCGATCGAGCTGCGATATTTCGGCGTCCACTTCGAATTTGACCGCGCCGCAGTGGCAGCTTCCGTGATATTTCCGCATTCGCGTTTCTCCAAAGCTTGAGCCGGTGTCCCGCATCGCGCCGCGCCGGCCCGCCCCATTGCCCGAATGAGCGGCACTGGCCCATCGGATGATCCCATAAGATCGGATAATGCTCTAGTATATTGGTCCGCTGGGCGCGTGGGGTTTGCGCCGGCGGCGGCCGCGATCCTGGCCGTTCCCGGTATCGCGATTCTGCACCTGAGGGGCTGAGGATCGCTGGCGCCGCCAGTCCGACACGCCGCGGCCACAATCTGGCCCGGTTCCGGCCGCAAAATCGGAGCTGACGATTCGTTAACACAGTCGGTCTATGTCTGGAGCGACTCATGAGCGAGGTGCCCGCGATGTTCAACCGTGTTTTCTTTAGGTCGTTGTTTTCATGGGCAATTCTCGCCCTGTCTCTGGTGGCCGCGCCGGCCTGGATGATGCCTGCCCGGGCCGCGCCGGGTGAACTCAGCCTGGAACGGGTCATGCTGTCGAGCGGCGGGGTCGGCTATTTCGAATACACCGCCGAGATCGAGGGCGACGTGGAGCTTGAGCTCCGGGTGCGCCTCGACCAGGTCGACGACGTGCTCAAGTCCATCGTGGTCTACGACGACGCCGGCGGTGTCGGCCAGGTCAGCCTGCCGGGCCGCGAGCCGCTGGCCCAAGCGTTCCGCGACCTGCCGTTCGGGCCCCAGGCGCTGGAATCCCCGGCCGCTCTGCTCAATGCCCTGCAGGGCGCGCGGGTCCGTGCCAGCGGCGACAGCAACCTCGTAGGCCGCGTCCTGCGCGCCCGGGCCGAGACCGTGACCCTGCCCGACGGCCTCGGCACCACCGTCCGCCACCGGGTCAGCCTGATCACGCCCCAGGGCGTGCGCCAGTTCATCTTGGAGCAGGCCGAAACCGTCGCCTTCGTCGATCCCGAATTGCAGGCCCAGGTCGACGCGGCGCTGGAAGCCATCGCCGAGCACCGGGTCCAGGACAGCCGCACGTTGAGGGTTCGCGCCGAGGGTGCCGGTAGGCGCAGCGTCCGGGTCGGCTACGTGATCCCGGTGCCGTTGTGGAAGTCCTCCTACCGCCTCGGTCTGGCGGCCGCGGGCGAGGACGGGCCTGCGCGCCTGCGCGGCTGGGCCCATGTCGACAACCTGAGCGGCCAGGACTGGGACGGGGTCGAGTTGACGCTTGTGTCGGGCAACCCGGTGACTTTCCGCCAGGCGCTCTACAGCGCCTACTTCGTCGATCGGCCCGAAGTACCCGTCGAAGTCATGGGCCGGGTGCTGCCGCGGCTCGACCGCGGCGTCATCGCCTCCGCCGAAGAAGCGGCCGGCGCCGGCGGCGGCCAGGCCTTCGATAAGAAGTTCCGCAATCAGCAACGCATGGCCATGGAGCGGGTCGAAGGCGTGATGGCCGAGGCCGACACGATGGCCATGTCCAAGTCCCAGGCCGGCGGCGCGATGGCGCCGTCGGAGCTCAGTGCCGCCGCGCCCTTGCCCGCGACCCGGCCGATGGCGCCGGCGCAGATGATCGCGGCCCAGGCCCAGGAGGCGACCACCCAGGTCGTGTTCCAGGTGCCGCGTCCGGTCACGGTCGCCAACGGTCAGTCGCTGATGGTGCCGGTCTTCGACCGCGAGGTTCCGGGCGCGCGGCTGGCGCTCTACCAGCCGGCGACCCACGCGCTCCATCCCCTGGCCGCGGTGCGCCTGGTCAACGACGGCGAGACCGGACTGCCGCCGGGCAGTCTGACGCTCTACGAGCGCGACGCCGGCGGTGCGGTTTCCTATGTCGGCGACGCGCGGCTTTCGGTGCTGCCGGCGGGCGAGGAGCGCCTGGTCAGCTACGCCCTCGACCAGAAGGTCCGCATCGACCGCGAGCGCAAGGGCAAGCAGCGCATCCTCAAGGGCCGCATCAACAAGGGGCTCCTGGAGCTGACCTATTCCGACGAGCAGACCACGCTGTACCGGATCAAGGGCCCGGCGCGCGAACCGCGCCGCGTGCTGCTCGAACAGCCGGTGCAGCCCGGCTGGAAGATCGTCTCCCCCGGGCCCGAGAACGTGGAACTGACCGAGGGCCACTACCGCATCCGCAAGGACCTGGAGGCGGACAGCGAGGCGACCGTGACCGTCACCTTGCAGCGCGAACGCCTGCAGTCGATCCAGTTGGTGCGGCTCTCCGCGCAGCAGATCGTCGCCTATACCAAGACCGGCGAACTCGATCCCAAGCTGCGCCAGGCCATCGCCAGGCTGGGCGACCTGCGCCATGCCCTCGACCTGCGCAAGCGCGAGTTGGAGGAACTGACCCAGGGCCGCAAGCGGATCTTCGAGGAGCAGACCCGGATCCGCAACAATTTGGGCCGCATTCCCTCCAACAGCGATCTCTACCGGCGCTACCTCAAGAAGCTGAACAAGCAGGAGGACGCGCTCGAGCGCCTCGACCGCGGCACCGCCGGCGCCAAGGCCGCCGTCGACGCCGCCCAGGACGCGCTCACCGACTACATCGCCGGGTTGGAGATGTAGGGCGCACGAGCGTGCTTGTGCCGAAGGGGGCGTGCCGACGGGTTGGTCGGAACAGCCTCGGCTAACGGCGGACGTTTGCGATGCACGGAAGAACCCGCGTGGCTAACGATTTCGCCACGCGGGTCATCCTTGTCTACAGGCGATCTACTGCCCGACGCTGCCTGTCTGAAGGCTCCTAAGGACTTGGTCGAGCGAAAAGCTACCGGGCTCCTGGCGTGGCGGATAGTCTCTGAACGTGCTCAGGAACTGAGCGACGAAGGCTTGCGCCGGGACCAGCGCGAAAACCCGCTCGATTCTCCACTGATCGTAGCCAATGGCGATGTGATCGGCCAGC